>NZ_JAIGQA010000029.1:0-56908 GCF_019733245.1 Streptomyces sp. WAC04114 | reverse complement strand
CCCTGCGGAGCGCCTTGCGGAGCGCCCTGGGGGACTCCCTGCGGGGCGCCGTACGGGCAGGCCCCCTACGGCGCCCCGCAGGGAGTCCCCCAGGGCGCTCCGCAAGGCGCTCCGCAGGGCCCCGGTGTGTCCGGCGCGCTCCAGCAGTTCAAGGAGACCCCCACGGGGCAGCGCTGGACGCAGCAGAACAAGAAGCTCGTCCGCGTCGACCTCGGCATCGGGGGACAGCCCGTGCTGGCCCGGCAGGGCAGCATGGTGCTCTACCAGGGCAAGGTCGACTTCAGCTACAAGGGAGCCGGGTTCGCCGGCCGGATCGTGGGCAACGCCACCGGCCAGGAGATGCAGCTGATGCGCTGCACGGGCCAGGGACAGGTGTTCCTCGCCGAGAACTCGACCATGCTGCACCCCCTCGAGCTGCAGGGCGACGCCGTCTGCGTCTCCGCCGAGAACGTTCTCGCGTTCGACGAGAGCCTCACCTACGAGGTCCGCCGCATCGAGGGCCACGGCATCCCCGGCGGCGCCCTGTTCACCATGCAGTTCCAGGGCACCGGCACCATCGTCGTGAAGACGCACGGCACGCCCGTGGTGCTGCCCGTCACGCCCACCACGTTCGCCGACTGCAACGCCGTGGTCGCCTGGTCGGCCGCCGCCCAGGTCGTCGTCTCCAGCCAGGTGCGGATGCGCCGCAACGCCTACCCCGGAGACACGGGGGAGAGCGTGAACCTCCAGTTCCGGGGAGCGCCCGGCAACTTCATCGTCGTCCAGCCGTACGAGGTCTGAGGGAGCCCGTCATGACACAGCAGCTCGCGGGCCACGCCCCCGCACCCGTCACCGCCCGCATGGAGAACCACGGCAACCACATGCTGAAGGTCGCCATGCAGACCGGAAACGACCTCCTCGCGCGCGTGGGGTCGATGGTCGCCTACGAAGGGTTCGTCCAGTACGAGCCCAACCCGCCGGCCGTGCGCCAGATCGCCAAGGACTGGATGACCGGCGAGGGCGCGCCCCTGATGAAGTGCTCCGGCGACGGCCTGCTCTACCTCGCCGACTACGGGGCGAACGTCGTCGTGATCAACCTCAACGGCGACGGCATCTCCGTCAACGCCACCAACCTGCTCGCCTTCGACGCCCACCTCACGTGGGGTGTGGAGCGGGTCAAGGGCCTGGCGAAGTTCGCCGGGCAGGGCCTGTGGAACACCAAGATCTCCGGGCAGGGCTGGGTCGCGCTGACCTCCCGGGGCAAGCCCATCGTCGTCGACTGCGGAGGCGGCGAGGACGAGACCTACGTCGACCCCGACGCGCTCGTCGCCTGGTCCCCGAACCTCAAGGTGAAGGGAAAGCGCAGTTTCCGGGCCCAGTCGCTGATCGGCCGCGGCAGCGGCGAGGCCTACCAGATGGCCTTCTCAGGTCAGGGCATCGTCGTCGTCCAGCCCAGCGAGGACAGCACCGACCGCCTCCGGGTCCGGGGCTGAGGGGGAGCCACACGCCATGCAGAGCCCGATTTTCGCCTACAACGAGCAGCAGACTCAGGAACGCTGGAGTCTGCAGAACAAGCAGATGCTGCGCGTCGCCCTGGATGGCCACGACGACGTCCTGGCCCGCAAGGGCACGATGGTCGCCTACCAGGGCCTCGTCGAGTTCGATGCCGAATTCCAGAGCAACCAGCAGTCACGCGCGCGTGCGCAGACCGGGGAGGGCCTGGACCTGATGCGCTGCCACGGGCAGGGCACGGTCTATCTCGCCAACCTCAAGCAGCATGTCCACATCACGGAGGTGGACCAGGACGGCCTCACCGTCGACAGCAGCTACGTGCTGGCGATGGACTCCTCCCTGCACCACGAGGTCATCGCCGTGGACAGCCTCTACGGCATCTCCGGCTCCGGGAAGTACCAGCTCAACATCTCCGGCCGGGGCAAGGTCGCCCTGATGACCTCCGGCATGCCGCTGGCGCTGCAGGTGACGCCCGACAAGTACGTCAACTGCGACGCCGACGCGATCGTCGCCTGGTCGACAGGCCTGCGCGTGCAGATGCAGGCCCAGACGCACTCCTCCGGTGTGTGGCGGCGGCGCGGCAGTACCGGCGAGGGCTGGGAGCTGAGCTTCATGGGCACCGGCTTCGCGCTCGTCCAGCCGAGCGAACTGCTGCCGCCGCAGAACGCCCAGATCGGCTCGGGCCTCGCCGCGCAGTACGGCATGGGCCAGCAGGGAGCGCGGGGGCAGAACCAGGGCAACGTCTGGAGCTGAGCGAGTGCTCCGCGGGGTTCGGCCGATTCAGGTCGGGGGTTGTGCGGTCTCGTCTCAGCCCGCGAGCCGTCGGTGCCCGATCGCTCACTTCCCCGCGCCCCTGAGGGGGCGCTGCCACCTGTCAGCAGGAAGGTAAGGGGCGACCGCTACAGCGGTCGCCCCTTACCGAGGTTCAGACCCCGAGCCTCGCGCGGGTCGCCGTCAGCAACTGCACGACCGACTCGTCCGCCACCCCGGCCACCTCGTCGTACCCGAACCAGCGTACGTCGAGCGACTCGTCACTGATCGCGTGCGCGGCGTCCGGGGGTGCCACGACCGCGTACTGGACGTCGAAGTGGCAGTGGCACGGCGGCGGGATCGGATGCCGGTCCAGGCGCACCGGGCCGCCGGGCAGCAGGGAGAGACCCGGGACGCCGGACTCCTCCGTCGCCTCACGCAGGGCCGCGTCCGCCAGGGAAGCGTCGCCGGGCTCGCAGTGGCCGCCCATCTGCAGCCACATCCGCAGCTTCCTGTGCAGGGTCAGCAGCACCCGGCCGCCCTCGGGGTCGATCACCAGGGCGCTCGCCGTGATGTGACCCGCGTGGCAGGCCTTCCACAGGCCGTCCGGGTGCTCCGCCAGGTGGTCCAGATAGGCCTGGCGCAGCTCCGCCTGGTCCTCGTACCCCTTCAGTACGAGGACCGCGTCGTCGTACAGGCTCACCCGGCGTCGTCGCCCTTGCCCTCGTCCTCGGCCCCGCCCTCGTCCTTCTTCTTCAGGTCGGGCTTGTGCGCCGCCTCGCCGAGCATCTTGTCCAGCTCGGAGAAATCGATCTGCTCGCGGTGCACGAAGCCGTCCGGGTCGTCCAGGTCGGTCGCCGTCGGCAGCATGTCCGGGTGGTGCCACAGGGCGTCCCGGCCGTCGACACCGCGCGCGTCCGTGAGCGAGGCCCACAGGCGGGAGGCGTCCCGCAGACGGCGCGGGCGCAGCTCCAGGCCGATCAGCGTGGCGAACGTCTGCTCGGCAGGGCCGCCCGAGGCACGGCGACGGCGCAGGGTCTCGCGCAGGGCGTCAGCGGACGCCAGGCGGGGCTTCGCCGCGGCGTGGACCACCGCGTCCACCCAGCCCTCCACGAGCGCCAGAGCCGTCTCCAGACGGGCCAGGGCGGCCTTCTGCTCGGGCGTGTCCTCCGGCTGGAACATGCCCTGCTGGAGGGCTTCCTGCAGCTGCTCAGGGTTCTGCGGGTCGAACTGGCCGACCACGTCCTCCAGCTTGGCCGTGTCGACCTTGATCCCGCGGGCGTAGCCGTCGACCGCGCCGAACAGGTGCGAGCGCAGCCACGGCACGTGCGCGAAGAGGCGCTGGTGGGCGGCCTCGCGCAGGGCGAGATACAGCCGCACCTCCTCCTGGGGGACGCTCAGGTCCTTGCCGAAGGTCTCGATGTTCACCGGCAGCAGCGCGGCCTTGCCGGCCGGGCCGAGCGGAAGGCCGATGTCGGTCGAGCCGACGACCTCGCCGGCGAGCACGCCGACGGCCTGCCCGATCTGCGTGCCGAACATGGCACCGCCCATCGAACGCATCATGCCGATCAGCGGGCCGGCCATGGCCTGCATCTCTTCCGGCAGGACGTCGCCCATGGCGTTGCCGACGCGCTCGGCGACCGGGTCGACGAGCTCCTTCCAGGCGGGCAGGGTCGCCTCGACCCACTCCGCGCGGCTCCAGGCCACCGCGGAGGCGGCGCCGGAGGGCAGCGACGTGGCATCGTCCAGCCACAGGTCGGCCAGGCGGACGGCTTCCTCGACGCCCTTGCGGTCGGCGGGACCGACGCTGGCGTCCTTGGTGCCGTCAGGGCTGCCCTGGGAGACCGTCTGGCGGGCGATCTGCTTGGCCATGTCCCAGTTCACCGGGCCGCCCTCGTAGGAGAGCATCTGGCCCAGCTGTTGGAACGCGGCGCCCAGGTCGGTGGGGTTCAGCGACCCGAACATGGCTGCGAACGGATTGTCCGCACCGGGGCCGCCGGGGCCACCGGGACCTCCGCCGAAGCCTCCGGCTCCGGGCAGGCCGCCAAAACCGAACGGGTTGGCCGGTCCCTGACCACCACCGCTCTGCTGGTCCTTCTTCTTGCCCTCGTCGCCGTCGTCCGGCTCCTCCGGCGGAAGGCCGAATCCGAATGGGGTGTCACTCACGGGATTCCTCGGCTGGTAGGGCCGCCGGTTCTTTCCGGCGGCACGGCTGCCCGACAACACCACCCAGCGTAGACACCTGGGGCGGATCGGGCCTCGGTGCTTCGCCGACTGACGGCCTGCGGCAGGATGGATGCCACCTGGTACGCACGCGTCGGACGCGCTCGTACTGAAGACAACCGCTGGAGACGCCCGGTGAGTTCCCCAGATCCGCAGGTTCGCGCAGCGCGAAACCGGTCAACCAGTTCCGCGAGTCCCGCGGCGCGCGGACCCGTCGTCGCGGTGACCGGCGCCGCGTACGGCGTAGGAGCCCTGCTCACGGAGCGGCTCGCCGCATCCGACGAGGTCAAGCAGGTCCTCGCCATCGATGAGCGGCGCGGCGAGTGCGCGGCGGCCCAGTGGCACATCCTGGACGTACGGGACCCGGCCATCGCGGACAAGCTGCGCGGGGCCGATGTAGTGGTGCACCTGGCGCTGGATCTCGATCTGGAGACCGACGCAGCCGCCCGAACGGCCTACAACGTACGGGGGACGCAGACCGTCCTGACGGCTGCCGCGGCGGCGGGTGTGCACCGGGTCGTGCTGTGCACCTCGGCGATGGTCTACGGGGCGCTGCCCGACAACGAGCTGCCGCTGTCCGAGGACGCCGAGCTGCGCGCCACGGCCGAGGCGACCGGCGTCGGCGACCTGCTGGAGATCGAACGGCTGGCACGACGGGCGCCGCGGGCGCACCCGGGACTCAACGTCACCGTGGTCCGGCCGGCCGTGCTGGTGGGCGGTACGGACACCGCGCTGACCAGGTACTTCGAGTCTCCCCGGTTGCTCGTCGTCGCCGGGTCGCGGCCCGCGTGGCAGTTCTGCCACGTCGAGGACCTGTGCAGCGCGCTGGAGTACGCCGTCCTGGAGAAGGTCGACGGGGAGCTGACCGTCGGGTGTGACGGCTGGCTGGAGCAGGAGGAGGTCGAGGAGCTCAGCGGGATCCGGCGGATGGAGCTGCCGTCGGCGGTCGCGCTGGGCGCGGCGGCGCGGCTGCACCGGATCGGGCTCACGCCCTCCCCGGCCGGGGACCTGGCGTACACGATGTACCCCTGGGTGGTGAGCGGCAGCCGGCTGCACGACGCCGGGTGGCGGCCGCGGCACACCAACGAGGAGGTGCTGGCGGAACTCCTGGAGGAGGTGTCCGGCCGGCACACGGTCGCCGGACGGCGGCTGGGCCGCAAGGACGCCACGGCCGCCGGTGCCGCGGGTGCGACGGTGGCGCTGCTGGGTGCGGCTGCGGTGGTGCGGCGGGCGCGGAAGGCCCGGCGGCGGTTCTGAGGAGCGCTCCCCACAGTCCGAGGGGCGCTCCCCACTCCGAGGAGGGCGCTCCCTACGGAGGGCGGGAGAAGGACACCTGTAGGAGACTCCAAACGCGTACGCGCGCGTGCCGGTCGAAAGCTCTATTCCGCGCTGTCGGTCGCGTGCGGCACGATGGACCCATGGCAACCACGAACGATCACCCCGGTGAGCAGGCCGCCCAGGACCCGATCAAGCTGATCGGGATCCGGGACTCGGCCCTCTCCCTGGACGAGGTGTTCCGGGCTGTCGGGGACGACGCGGCCGGCGGCACCGCCCTCTTCGTGGGAACCGTGCGCAACCACGACGGGGGCGCCGACGTCGACGAGCTGGGGTACTCGTGCCACCCCAGCGCCGAGGCCGAGATGCGGCGGATCGCCGAGAAGGTCGTCGCCGAGTTCCCGGTGCGTGCCCTGGCGGCCGTGCACCGCGTGGGCGACCTCCGGGTCGGGGACCTCGCCGTGGTCGTCGCCGTCTCCTGCCCGCACCGGGGCGAGGCCTTCGAGGCCTGCCGGAGGCTGATCGACGACCTCAAGCACGAGGTGCCGATCTGGAAGCACCAGAAGTTCTCCGACGGCACCGAGGAATGGGTCGGCGCCTGCTGATTTCGGAAGCCGTCTTCCGGTTGCGTAACCGCACCCCCGGCGTGAGCGTTGTCACTGCGGATCGTTAATCTGCTGATCAGTCAGTTGCGGACGCTCAAAGGGGTTGGAGGTCGGCATGGCGGCGCTCGCCTGGTTGCTGATTCCGCTTGTGGCTGCCATCGGCGCGGGGCTCTGGGGCAGTTGGGCCAACCGGACCCGCAAGGTCCGCAACGACGGCCCGGAGCTCATCGGCTACGCCCGCTTCCGGGAGGCCATGGAAAAGCCCCGGCCCGGTGCCTGACGGGACAGGAAACAGCAGGTCACAAGCGTGGTGAAGCGCAGGGTCGCCCCGGACGGGCGGCCCTGACGGTGCGCCGACAGGACCGTCCCGTAGTGTCGTGTCATGCCACGCCGCACCGCGACGATGCTCGCTTCCACCCTGATGCTGATCGCGCTCCTGTGCGCGGGAGTGTTCATCCCCGTGCCCTACGCGGAGATGTCCCCGGGGCCGACGGTGAACACGCTGGGCGATCACGACGGTGAGCCGGTACTGCAGATCGAGGGCAAGAAGACGTACGCGACCAGTGGCCACCTGAACATGACCACGGTCCGTGTCACGAGCGCCGACTACCGGATGAACCTGGTCGAGGCGGTCTACGGCTGGCTCGCGCACGACAACAAGGTCGTGCCGCACGAGACGCTCTACCCGGACGGCAAGACCGAGGAGCAGTCCACGCAGGAGAACGCCGAGGAGTTCAGCCAGTCCCAGGAGAGCGCCAAGGTCGCCGCCCTGAAGCAGCTGGACGTACCGGTGAAGTCCTGGGTGATCGTCTCGACGGTCGTCAAGGGGTCCCCGGCGGAGGGCAAGCTGCACGCGGGGGACGTGATCAAGGCCGTCGACGGTACGGCGGTGAAGGAGCCGGCCGACGTCGCGAAGCTCGTCACCGAGCACAAGCCGGGCCAGGAGGTCCGCTTCACGATCGTGCCGGCCAAGGAGCAGGCCGCCGCGGAGAAGGAGAAGCGGACGCCGACCAAGACGCAGGACATCACGATCACCACCACGACGTCCGACGACACGGGTGAGAAGCGGGCCATCGTGGGGATCTCCGCGGGGACCGACCACACGTTCCCGTTCACCATCGACATCAAGCTCGCCGACGTCGGCGGACCGAGCGCCGGGCTGATGTTCGCGCTCGGCATCTACGACAAGCTCACTGCGGGCAGCCTGACCGGCGGCAGGTTCGTGGCCGGCACCGGCACGATCGACGACGCCGGCAAGGTCGGGCCGATCGGCGGCATCGAGATGAAGACCGTGGGCGCGCGGGCCAAGGGCGCCCAGTACTTCCTGACGCCCGCCGACAACTGCGCGGCCGCCGCCAAGGACACCCCCGACGGCCTCACCCTGATCAAGGTGGGCACCATCAAGGACGCCCTCGGCGCTCTCAAGGACATCCGCAGCGGCGACACCGCCGATCTGCCGAAGTGCGGTAAGTAGACCGGACCAAGTACCGGGGGACAAGGCGCCAGAGGGCCAGAGGGCCAGAGGGCCAGAGGGCCAGAGGGCCAGAGGGCCAGGGCCAAGGGGTCAGGGGACCAAGGCAGCAGAGGGCCAACGGGTCAGGGGACCAGGGGTCCGGAATGCCGGACCCCACGGTCCTCAGGGGGCTACTCCTCGAACGTCGCCGCCAGCGCCTCCGCCAGGCCCGGGACCAGCTCGGAACCGGTCAGGACCTCGGTGGGGGAGTCCTTCTCGCGCAGCCGCAGGGCCGAATCGCGCGCTCCGTCGCGCAGGACCGCGACCGTCATGCGCACCTCCTGGCGGTCCGGGTGGTCCGCCACCCACTTCGTGAGCGCGGCCTCGCTCAGACCCTTCGGAACCTGGGCCTCCGCGGACGGCGGCAGCATCAGGCGCTCCACGGCGAGGGCGCAGCCGACCACGGCGTCGGGCCAGGCGATGGTGGCGAGGAACTCGTCGAGCGGCTTGCCCGTTGGAACTTCATCCTGCTCGATCGGGGTGAGGCCGGAGTTCTCCGGCTCGTCCCCCAGACCGAGCCGGTCCGCGAGCGAGGGCTGATCGGCCCGCAGCCGTGCGGTGTCGACGAGGGCGAAAAGGCGGGCTGGCTGGTCCCAGCCGAGGCCGGAGACGTACTCGTCGATCTCGAGAACGGCCCGGGTGAGCGGGTTCGCAGCCATGGGAGTGTTGGACATGGTCACAATCCTCTCTCGTTCCTGACCGGAATCGGGAACCGAGTAAACGGTGAGTAAGTTGCATAGGTGGGGGCCCACGATCACGGGGGCCACGCACGGTCCGTGAAGACGCGGGCCTGACGAATCAACAGCGAACTTCGAGGTGCGCACCTTGGCTTTCCAGATGCCGGACCGCGGCGGAGGCCCTTCGGGGCCGCGGATCAGAGTGGGCCGCCCGTCCCGGCGTGTCCGGACCCTGCTCATGACGCTGGGCGTCCTGGCCGTTCTCGGCATGGCGTTCACCATGTTCGCGGGCTTTTGGACGGACTGGCTCTGGTACCGCTCGGTCAACTACTCCTCGGTCTTCACCACCACCCTGTGGACCAAGATCGGGCTCTTCTTCGTCTTCGGCGTGCTCATGGCCCTCGCCGTCGGCTTCAACATCTGGCTGGCGCACCGGCTGCGGCCGCCGCTGAGCGCCATGTCGATGGAGCAGCAGAACCTCGACCGCTACCGGATGGGCATCGCGCCCTACAAGAAGTGGCTGCTGTTCGGGATCACCGCCCTGGTGGGCCTGATCGCCGGAGCCTCCGCCTCCGGCCAGTGGCGCACCTGGCTGATGTGGGTCAACGGCGTGCCCTTCGGCCAGAAGGACCCCCAGTTCAAGCTGGACGTCTCCTTCTACGCCTTCGACCTGCCCTGGTACCGGTTCCTGCTCGGCTTCGGCTTCGCCGCCGCGATCCTCTCCGTGATCGCCGCCGCGCTCACGCACTACCTGTACGGCGGCCTGCGTGTCACCAGCCCCGGCGCCCGCGCCACGGCCGCGGCCACCGGGCACCTGTCGGTCCTCATCGGCGTCTTCGTGGCCCTCAAGGCGGTCGCGTACTGGCTCGACCGGTACGGACTCGCGGTGAAGTCCAGCGACTTCAGGGCGACCGACAACTGGACGGGCCTCAGGTACGTCGACGCCAACGCCTACCTGCCGGCGAAGACCATCCTGTTCTGCATCGCCGTCATCTGCGCGCTGCTGTTCTTCGCCACCATCTGGCGGCGCACCTGGCAGCTGCCCGTGATCGGCTTCGGCCTGATGGTGCTCTCCGCGATCCTCATCGGCGGCCTCTACCCGGCCATCGTGCAGAAGTTCCAGGTCCAGCCGAACGAGCAGGCCAAGGAAGCGCCGTACGTCGAGAAGAACCTCGAGGCCACGCGCCAGGCGTACGGCATCGACGGCACCAAGGTCACCGACTACTCGGGCACCGGCAACACCGAGGACAAGACCAAGCTGCGCGACGACGTCGGGTCCACGGCGAGCATCCGCATCATGGACCCCAACATCGTCTCGCCGACGTTCCAGCAGCTCCAGCAGATCAGGAACTACTACGCGTTCCCGGAGAACCTGGACGTCGACCGCTACGCCAAGGACGGCAAGGACCAGGACACCGTCATCGGCCTGCGTGAGATCAACCTCGCGGGCATCCCGAAGAAGAACTGGATCAACAACCACTTCCGTTACACCCACGGATACGGAGTGGTCGCCGCCGAGGGCACCAGTGCCGACGCCCAGGGCCGGCCGAACTTCACGGAGTCCGACCTCCCGTCCAAGGGCGACCTCGGCACGTACGAGCAGCGGGTCTACTACGGCGAGAAGACCACCACGTACTCGATCGTCGGCGGTCCCCAGAAGGAGATCGACTACTCCGACGACAACGGTGAGAAGACCACCAGCTACAAGGGCGACAGCGGGGTCAACCTCTCCAACCCGGTCAACCGGGCCGCGTACGCGGTGGCGTTCGGAGAGCCGCAGATCCTGTACTCCGGCGCCATCGGGGACGGTTCGCGAATCCTGTACAACCGCACGCCCAAGGAGCGCGTCGAGGCGGTCGCCCCCTGGCTGACCATCGACGGCGACGCCTACCCGGCGGTGGTCAACGGCCAGATCCAGTGGATCGTCGACGCGTACACGACGACCAACGGATACCCGTACTCCTCGCGTACGACCCTCGGTGACACGACGGCCGACTCGCTGACCGCCACCAACGACAACCGCGCGGTGGTGGCCCAGCAGAACCAGGTCAACTACATCCGCAACTCGGTGAAGGCGACCGTCGACGCGTACACCGGCGAGGTCAAGCTCTACCAGTGGGACACCAAGGACCCGGTCCTGAAGACCTGGATGAAGGCCTTCCCGAACACGGTGGAGCCCAAGAGCGACATCTCCAAGGATCTGATGGACCACCTGCGCTACCCGCAGGACCTGTTCAAGGTCCAGCGGGAGCTGCTCACCCGCTACCACGTGAAGGACGCCACGACGTTTCTCAGCGGCAGCGAGGTGTGGCAGGTGCCGGACGACCCGACGAACCGGTCGGGCAGCGCGGTGCCGCCGTACTACCTGAGCATGAAGATGCCCGACCAGCAGGCGCAGGCGTTCTCGCTGACGACGACCTTCACCCCCACCGGCCGGGACAACCTCAGCGCCTTCATGGCGGTCGACGCCGAGGCGGGCACCAGTGACTACGGCAGGATCAGAATCCTGAAACTGCCGACGAACACCACGGTCAACGGCCCCAAGCAGGTCCAGAGCCAGTTCAACTCGCAGGAGGACATCGCCGAGTCCATCAGGCTCCTGAGAGGCGGCGACTCCGAGGTCGAGTACGGCAACCTGCTGACGGTGCCGCTCGACGGCGGACTGCTGTACGTGGAGCCGGTCTACGTGCGCGGTGGCGGACTGAAGTACCCGCTCCTGCGCAAGGTGCTCGTCACCTACGGAGGCCAGACCGCCTTCGAGAACACCCTCGACGAGGCCCTCAACAAGGTCTTCGGAGCGGACGGCCCGACCACCGAGCCACCGGACGAGGGCGATACGACGACACCACCGCCGACGTCCGACAACCCGACGGTCCAACAGGCCCTGGAGGACGCCCAGAAGGCGTTCGACGCGGGTCAGGAGGCCCTGAAGAAGAACGACTGGGAGGCGTACGGCAAGGCGCAGAACGACCTCGAGGACGCGCTGCGGCGGGCCGAGGACGCGCAGTCCGAGGCGAGCGGCACGGGCGGCGCCGGGGGCGGCGAGAGCAAGCCCGGCGACAAGCCGAGCGGCAGCCCCAGCGGCAGTCCGAGCCCGAAGCCGAGCAGCTGAGGCCCTGGCCTGGTCAAATGCCCACCCCGCGCCGTGATACGGTTGTGAACACAACGGCGCGGGGTGGAGCAGCTCGGTAGCTCGCTGGGCTCATAACCCAGAGGTCGCAGGTTCAAATCCTGTCCCCGCTACTGAAGTCGCGATGTCCGAGTGACGCAGCGACACCGAAGGCCCGGATTCCACAGAGGAATCCGGGCCTTCGTGATGTGTGAACGCATGTGCTGGCGCGGGTTGTGGCCGCGCCGCCGGGGGGAGTTGGGCGATCTGTGTTTGACTTGTCTCTCTGTGGGCATGTCGACAAAACGCTGAAGTGACCTCACTGGCTGCGGTATACCAGGTGTACCCAGGTTGCAGGTGGTGCGACGATGGACGTTATGGGGGACAAGGCAACTCTGTTCGAGACAGGGCGTTTTGTGCAGCCTTCCAGCCGGGAGGACACCGAGACCCCGGACGAGACCGGGGAGATCGCCGACGAGGCGGCCGAGGAGCTGCGTCAGCGGCTGGCCGCCGAGGCCGGCGACGTCGAAGCCATGAGTGTCCTCGGGGCCATGCTGCTGCGCCGTGGCGATCTCGACGGTGCCGAGCCTCATCTGCGAGCCGCCACCGCCGCGGGCGACCGGGCGGCGGCCAACAACCTGGGAGTCCTCCTTCACCAGCGGGGATACGCCGAGGAGGCCGCCGGATGGTGGCGGATCGCCGCCGTCGCCGGATCCACGGCGGCCGCGCACGCCCTCGGCCGGCACCACCGCGAGCGCGGTGACGAACCCGCCGCCGAGTACTGGCTGCGCCAGTCCGCCGAGCAGGGGCACACGCTGGGCGCCTACGCGCTCGCCGACCTGCTGGAGCACCGCGGGGACGCCGCGGCCGAACAGTGGATGCGGGTCGCGGCCGAGCGCGGCCACCGCGAGGCGGCGTACCGGCTGGCGCGGGCGCTGGACCGGAAGGCGGCGCGGGAAGCCGAAGGCGACAACGGTGTCCAGGCGCACGAGGAGGCCGAGCAGTGGTACCGCCAGGCCGCCGCGCGCGGCCACCGGCGGGCCGCCCTGCAGCTCGGGACGATCCTGGAGAGGCGCGGCGAGCTCAAGGAGGCCGGACGCTGGTATCTGACCTCCGCCAAGGACGGCGAGGCGCGGGCCGCCTGCGCGCTCGGCTTCCTGCTGCGCGACGCGGGCGACATCGAGAACGCCGCCGTGTGGTGGCTGCGCGCCGCCCAGGACGGCGACGGCAACGCCGCGAACGCGCTGGGTGCGCTGCACGCCGAGCGGGGCGAGACCCAGACCGCCGAGCGGTGGTACCGAGCCGCGATGGACGCGGGCGACGTGAACGGCGCGTACAACCTCGGCCTGCTCTGCGCCGAGCAGGGGCGCACCCCGCAGGCCGAGCAGTGGTACCGGCGCGCGGCCTACGCCGGGCACCGGGAGGCCGCCAACGCGCTGGCGATCCTGCTGCTGCGGGGCGGCGACGAGACGGGCGCCGAGCCGTGGTTCTCCAAGGCCGCGGAGGCCGGGAGCGTGGACGCCGCTTTCAACCTCGGCATCCTGCATGCCGGGCGGGACGAGGAGCAGGCCGCGCTGCGCTGGTACGAGCGGGCCGCTGCCGCCGGGCACACCGAGGCGGCGCTCCAGGTCGGCATGGCGAGGCTGCGGGACGGCGACGAGCAGGAGGCCGAGCGGCATCTGCGGTGTGCGGCCGGGGGCGGGAGCGCCGAGGCCGCGTACCGGCTGGCGACCGTGCTCGACGCGCGGCGGCCGCCGGAGCCCGCGCACGAGCTCGGGGAGCCGGTGCACCGGCGGAGCGAGTGCGAGGAGTGGTACGAGCGGGCGGCCTCCCAGGGGCATCGGCGGGCGCAGGTGCGGGTCGGCATGCTGGCGGCGGCCCGCGGCGATGTCGTCGAGGCGGCTCGGTGGTACCGGGAGGCGGCCGAGGCCGGGTCCCGCAACGGCGCGTTCAATCTCGGGCTGCTGCTGGCCCGGGAGGGGAGCGAGCCCGAGGCGGCGGTCTGGTGGACGCGCGCCGCCGACGCCGGTCACGGGCGGGCGGCGTTGCGGCTGGCCCTGGTCTACGCGCGTCGGGGTGAGCTGGCGGAGGGCCAGCGGTGGGCCGACCGGGCCGTGTCGCTGGGACCGGCGTCGGTCACCGAGCGGGCGGAGCGGCTGAGGGACGCGCTGCGGCAGGAGCTGTCCGCGTGAGGTGGTGCGGATGGGGCCGGGGTGCAGCCGCGCAATGGATTTGCATCCGTCCTCCGCGGTGACGTAACGTTGCATTCACCGACGCGGGGTGGAGCAGCTCGGTAGCTCGCTGGGCTCATAACCCAGAGGTCGCAGGTTCAAATCCTGTCCCCGCTACTGAAGGCCGAGGGCCGGAATCCGAAAGGGTTCCGGCCCTCGGCGTATGCGACGGCGTCATGCAGCATGGCAGCAGAGAGCCCCGGCACCCATCAGTGCCGGGGCTCCCGCGCGTTCGTGGGGGCTAGGCGGCCGCGCAGTTCGGGCAGACGCCGCGGTAGGTCACCTCGACGTCCGAGACCGTGAAGCCGAAGCGCTCGGTGTCGGGCAGGTCCGCCAGCGGGTTGCCGACCGGGTGGACGTCCCGGATCGCGCCGCACTGGGCACAGACCAGGTGGTGGTGAGGCTGGTGGGCATTCGGGTCGTACCGCTTGGCGCGCTGGTCCGTGGAGACCTCCAGCACCTCGCCGAGGGTCACGAGCTCACCCAGCGTGTTGTACACGGTCGCCCGGGAGATCTCGGGCAGCTTGGCGACGGCCCGGGCATGGACCTCGTCGGCCGTCAGATGGACGTGTTCGCCGTCGAGGACCTCGGCCACGACGCGCCGCTGCGCGGTCATCCGCCATCCGCGTCCGCGCAGGCGTTCCAGAAGGTCACTCATGGCCACCAGCCTAACAGCTAAAGGGACCAGGTCCCGAACAGGTGTGAGTTTAGAGCCTCACTTGCTTTAGACATTGTCTATTGTAGGATCGAGAACGGCTTTGGCCGGTGGACAGGATCGGTCAGGAATGGTGCAGGAGGCGCACGTGACGCAGGGACCGCTTACGACGGAGGCCGGGGCTCCGGTCGCCGACAACCAGAACAGCGAGACCGCGGGCGTCGGCGGCCCGGTGCTCGTCCAGGACCAGCTGCTGCTGGAGAAACTGGCCCACTTCAACCGTGAGCGCATCCCGGAGCGTGTCGTCCACGCCCGCGGCGCCGGTGCGTACGGCACCTTCACGGTGACCGCCGACGTCACCCCGTACACGCGGGCCGCCTTCCTCTCCGGGATCGGCAAGCAGACCGAGGTCTTCCTGCGCTTCTCGACGGTGGCGGGCAACCTGGGGGCGGCGGACGCGGTCCGCGACCCGCGCGGCTTCGCGCTGAAGTTCTACACCGAGGAGGGCAACTACGACCTCGTCGGCAACAACACCCCGGTGTTCTTCATCAAGGACGCCATCAAGTTCCCGGACTTCATCCACACCCAGAAGCGCGACCCCTACACCGGCTCGACGGAGGCGGACAACGTCTGGGACTTCTGGAGTCTGTCGCCCGAGTCGACGCACCAGGTGACCTGGCTGTTCGGTGACCGCGGCATCCCCGCCTCGTACCGCCACATGGACGGCTTCGGCTCGCACACCTTCCAGTGGAGCAATGAGGCCGGCGAGGCCTTCTGGGTGAAGTACCACTTCAAGACCGACCAGGGCATCAAGAACCTGACGGCCGAGGCGGCGGCCCGGCTCGCCGGTGAGGACCCCGACTCCCACCAGCGTGACCTTCGCCAGGCCATCGAGCGCGGCGAGTACCCGACCTGGACCGTCGGTGTGCAGATCATGCCGGTGGCCGAGGCGGCGACCTACCGCTTCAACCCGTTCGACCTGACCAAGGTCTGGCCGCACGCGGACTACCCGGTCGTCGAGATCGGCAAGCTGGAGCTCAACCGCAACCCGGAGAACGTCTTCGCCGAGGTCGAGCAGTCGATCTTCAGCCCCGCCCACTTCGTGCCGGGCATCGGCCCCTCCCCGGACAAGATGCTCCAGGGCCGTCTCTTCGCCTACGGCGACGCCCACCGCTACCGGGTCGGCATCAACGCAGACCACCTGCCGGTGAACCGGCCGCACGCCACCGTGGCGCGCACCAGCTCCCGGGACGGGTACCTCTACGACGGCCGGCACGGGGGCGCGAAGAACTACGAGCCGAACAGCTTCGGCGGCCAGTTCCAGACGGACCGTCCGCTGTGGTCCGCCACGGCCGTGAGCGGCGCGACGGGCAACCACCCGGCTCCGGTGCACGCCGAGGACGACGACTTCGTGCAGGCGGGCAATCTCTACCGCCTGATGAGCGAGGCCGAGAAGGAGCGCCTGGTGGCCAACCTGGCCGGCTTCATCGCCAAGGTCTCGCGCGACGACATCGTCGAGCGGGCGATCGACAACTTCCGTCGGGCCGACGGAGACTACGGCAAGCGGCTGGAGGCCGCGGTCCAGGCCCTGCGCGGCTGAACTCCAGCGCTGGACCGCTTGCGGTGGCGGACGGGCCGGGTCCCTTCGGGGGGCCCGGCCCGTCCGCGTCTCACGCCGGAACCTGCTGTCGCGCCGGTGCCCAGCAGCGGATGATGTCGCGGACCGAGACGATGCCGGCGGGTTCGCCGTCGTCCAGCACGATGAGGTGCCGGAAGCCGCCGTGCGCCATGGCGGCCGCCGCCTCCTCCAGGGTCCAGGCCGGGGCGGCGAACACGACGTTGTTGGTGGTGTGGGCGTGGGCGCGTTCCGCGTCCGGGTCCTGGCCCAGGCCCACGGAGTTGAGGATGTCGCGCTCGGTCAGGATGCCGATGCCGGTGTCGGGGTCGTGGACGACGGCCGCCCCGACCTTGCGCGCGGACATCAGCGCCGCGGCCTGGCGCAGGGTGTGGGTCGGGCCGATGGTCAGGACGACAGTGCTCATGGCGTCACGGACGAGCATGGATGGAGCCACCTCCTGGGAGTCTCCCCGCCGTTCGTTCGAAATTTCACAAATTCACAAGTGGGGGGGACTCTCAGGGTGACAGGTAAAGGGAGGGTCAACAAGGGGGCGCTCGGTAACAACGGGGGGCTCAGTAGCGCTGGTTCAGGTATCCCAGCAGCTCGTCGTGGAGCAGGCCGTTCGACGCGGCCGCGTTGCCGCTGTGGGGGCCCGGGCGGGCGTCGAGGCCGGTGAAGGTGCCACCCGCCTCGGTGACGACGATGGCGGTGGCGGCCATGTCCCACAGGGACAGCTCCGGCTCGGCGCACATGTCGACGGCGCCCTCCGCGACCATCATGTACGGCCAGAAGTCGCCGTACGCGCGCGTGCGCCACACCTCGCGGGTCAGGTCCAGGAACCCGTCCAGGCGGCCCTGCTCCTCCCAGCCGCTCAGCGAGGAGTACGAGAAGGACGCGTCGGAGAGCTTGGAGACGCGGGAGACCTGCAGCCGGGAGGCCTTGGTGAGGCTGCGGCCGGAGAACGCGCCATGGCCCTTCGCGGCCCACCAGCGGCGGCCGAGGGCGGGGGCGGAGACGACGCCGACGACGGGCTGGAAGCCGCCCTCGCCGGCCTCCATCAGCGAGATGAGCGTGGCCCAGACGGGAACGCCGCGCACGTAGTTCTTGGTGCCGTCGATCGGGTCGATCACCCAGCGACGGGGGCCGGTGCCCTCGACGCCGTACTCCTCGCCGAGGATCGCGTCTCTGGGGCGGGCGCGCCCGAGGTGGCCGCGGATGAGTTCCTCCGCGGCCTTGTCCGCCTCGCTCACCGGGGTCATGTCCGGTTTGGTCTCGACCTTGAGGTCGAGGGCCTTGAACCGGTCCATCGTCGCGGCGTCGGCGGCGTCGGCGAGGACGTGGGCGAGACGCAGGTCGTCGAGGTAGTCGGGCATGCAACGAACCTATCTGCCGAGGTGGCGATGGGGCTACAGGGGGTTTGCGGGGGAGTCGGATGCGGTCTCGGGTCTGGTGTGGAGGATGTCGCGTGCCTGCTCCGCGGCGCGGGCGGAGCTCTCGGAGACGAAGTCGAGGAAACGGGCGATGTTCTCGAGGCGGACGGCGGCCGGGGTGCCGGGGCCGAGGACGCCGACGCCCTGCCGTGCGGTCTCGACGACCTTGGCGATGGACTGTGCGCTGGCCAGCATCGACCGGTACCAGATGTCGTCGTCGACGATGTAGCGCTCCCGGCGGCCCTGGTCGGCCTCCCGGCGGACGAAGCCCTGGCTGTCGAGGAACGCGACCGCCTTTGACACCGAGGCCGGGCTGACCTGGAGGCGCTGGGCCAGTTCCGACGCGGTGAGGCTGCCCGAGTCGGTCATGCACAGGCAGGCCAGCACGCGGGACATCATCTTCGGCATGCCCGACCCCATCATGACGGTGGTGAACGTCTCCTCGTACTCGCGTACGGCCTCGGCGTCCCGTCCGTCGGGCTGCGGGAGCGCCTTCGGGTCGCGTGGTGCGGCCTGCTTGCGGCGGGTGCGGCGTTCCGTGGCGCGATGGGCCAGGTCGGCGCGGTAGGCCGTGGGGCCGCCGTTGCGCATGACCTCGCGGGTGATCGTCGAGGTCGGGCGGTCCAGGCGCCGGGCGATCTCCGCGTAGGCGAGGCCGTCGGCCAGTCCCAGCGCGATCTGCTGGCGCTCGTGCTGAGTGAGTCTGCCTCCCGGCATCGCGGCCTCCTTCGTGGTGCGTGATGTTCGCACCATAGCGTTCATCTTCATTTCATTGCAACGAAGCGCATGGTGTTGTTGCGTTAGGCGGCAGGATCGTTGCAATGAAATATCGGCTCTGAGCTGTGTTGACTGGCTTCGCATGCAACGAAGTTGTTGCCTATCACGTGAACGCAACGTAGCTTTTCCATCGTTGGAAACGACGGAACGAAAGCCAGAGCAAGGAGAGCAACGATGCAGAAGTTCGACAGCCCCGCCCCCGTCTCGGCCGTCCTCGACATCCCCGCCGGACGCATCCGCCTCATCGCCGCTGACCGCACCGACACCACCGTCGAGGTCCTGCCCGCGGACCCCGCCAAGAGCCACGACGCCAAAGCGGCACAGCAGATCGAGATCACCCACCACGACGGCGTCCTGCGGATCGAGGCCCCCGCGCCCAAGAACCGCATCCTCGGCAACTCCGGATCCGTCGAGGTCACCGTCCAGCTGCCCGCCGGCTCCAGCGTCCAGGCCAAGGCCGCCGCCGCCGACCTGCGCGGCGTCGGACGGCTCGGCGACGTCACCTACGACGCGGCCCAGGGCACCGTCAAGCTCGACGAGGCCGGCAGCGCCCGCCTCACCCTGCTCGCCGGCGACATCTCCGTCGGCCGCCTGGGCGGCCCCGCCGAGATCACCACCCAGAAGGGCGACCTCCGCATCGCCGAAGCCGTGACCGGCGCAGTCAGACTGCGCACCGAGCAGGGCGACATCACCGTCACCGCCGCCCGCGGCGTCTCCGCCTCCCTCGACGCCGGCACCGGCTACGGCCGGATCCACAACTCCCTCAACAACACCGAAGGTTCCGCCGCCGGTCTGATCGTCCACGCCACCACCGCCCAGGGCGACATCACCGCCCGCAGCCTCTGAAACCCCGCCGCCCGTCCGAAGGAGCACCTCTCATGACCGATCTGGCCATCGCGGCGAACGGGCTGCGGAAGTCCTACGGCGACAAGACCGTCCTGGACGGCGTCGACCTGGCCGTCCCGGAAGGAACGATCTTCTCCCTCCTCGGCCCGAACGGCGCCGGCAAGACCACCGCCGTCAAGATCCTCTCCACCCTCATCTCGCCGGACCCGGCCAGCGGCGAGATCCGGGTCGGCGGCCACGACCTCACCGCCGACCCGCAGGCCATACGCGCCGCGATCGGAGTGACCGGTCAGTTCTCCGCGGTCGACGGCCTGATCACCGGCGAGGAGAACATGCTCCTCATGGCGGACCTGCACCACCTGCCCAAGCGCGAGGGCCGCCGCGTCGCCGCCGAGCTGCTGGAACGCTTCGACCTCACCGACGCCGCGAAGAAGCCCGCCTCCACCTACTCCGGCGGCATGAAACGCCGCCTCGACATCGCCATGACCCTGGTCGGCGACCCCAGGATCATCTTCCTCGACGAACCCACCACCGGCCTCGACCCCCGCGCCCGCCACAGCATGTGGCAGATCATCCGCGACCTCGTCACCGGCGGCGTCACCGTCTTCCTCACCACCCAGTACCTGGAGGAAGCCGACGAACTCGCCGACCGCATCGCCGTCCTCCACAACGGCACCCTCGCCGCCGAAGGCTCCGCCGAGGAACTCAAGCGGATCGTCCCCGGCGGACACGTCCGGCTCCGCTTCACCGACCCCACCGCCTACCGGAACGCCACCACCGCCCTGCACGAAGTCACCCGGGACGACGAAGCCCTCGCCCTTCAACTCCCCAGCGACGGCAGCCAGCGCGCACTGCGCACCATCCTCGACCGTCTGGACGCCGCAGGTGTCGAAGCGGACGAGTTGACCGTGCACACCCCCGACCTCGACGACGTGTTCTTCGCCCTGACGGGCACCACCGACCAGTCCAAGGAGACGGCCCGATGACCTCCCTCTCGCTCGCCGTGCGCGACTCGGCCACCATGCTGCGCCGCAACCTGCTGCACGCCCGGCGCTACCCGTCCCTCACGCTGAACCTGCTGCTCACGCCGATCATGCTGTTGCTGCTCTTCGTCTACATCTTCGGCGACACCATGAGCGCCGGTATCGGAGGCGGCGGTCCGGACCGCTCCGCATACATCGCCTTCGTCGTCCCCGGGCTGCTGCTGATGACCATCGGCAGCACCACGATCGGCACCGCGGTCTCCGTCTCCAACGACATGACCGAGGGCATCATCGCCCGCTTCCGGACCATGGCCATCCACCGCGGCTCGGTGCTCATCGGGCACGTCATCGGCAGCGTGCTGCAGGCGGTCATCAGCGTGGTGCTCGTCGGCGCCGTCGGTGTGGCCATCGGCTTCCGCTCCACCGACGCCACCGTGCTGGAGTGGCTCGCGGCCTTCGGACTGCTCGTGCTGTTCGCGACCGCCCTCACCTGGATCGCGGTCGGCATGGGCCTGGTCAGCCCGAACGCCGAGGCCGCCGGCAACAACGCGATGCCCCTGATCCTGCTGCCGCTGCTGTCCAGCACCTTCGTCCCGCTCGACGCGATGCCGGGCTGGTTCCAGCCGATCGCCGAGTACCAGCCGTTCACCCCGGCCATCGAGACCTTGCGCGGCCTGCTGCTCGGCACCGAGATCGGTCACAACGGGTGGCTCGCCCTCGCCTGGTGCCTCGGCCTCGCGGTGCTCGGCTACTTCTGGTCGGCCTCGAAGTTCAACGACGACCCGAAGTAGCCCTCCGGGCCGACGCGTCGCGCGACAAGGCCGTTGCCCTCCGGGCCGACGCCCCGCGCGACAAGGGCGTAGCCCTCCGGCCCAACGCCCCGCGTGACAAGGCCGAAACGCGCCCCCAAGCGCGCTCGCGAACCCTTGACAGTGGTTCCACGCGCGTCAAATCTGGGCGCAGACCGCTCGCCCCAAGGGGAGGCGAAGATGCCTGCAGCGCGGGAATCTCTACTGGACGCCGCGTACGCGGCGCTGGTGCGCCGGCCGTGGTCGGCCGTACGGATGGTGGACGTGGCCGCGGCGGCCGGAGTGTCCCGGCAGACGCTGTACAACGAGTTCGGCAGCAAGGACGGCCTCGCCCGGGCGCTCGTCAGGAGAGAGGCCGACGGATTTCTCGCCGGGGTGGACCGCGCCCTCACCGGGCCCAGCGACCCCCGCGACCGGCTCACCGCCACCGCCGAGTGGACCGCTTCAACCGCCCGGGAGAACCTCCTCGTCCGCGCCATGCTCACCGGCTGCTGGAGCGAGCGGCTGCCCGCCCCGGCCCTGTCGGCCGTGCCGTCCACCTCCGCCGTGCCGGCCCAGCGCCGCGCCGACGGGCCGCTGCCCTCACCCGGCGACTTCGTCGCTCTCGTCCGCGACCGGGCAGTCGGCCTCCTGGCCGGCCCCGGCACGGCCAAGTCCGACGCCGCCGACCTGGCCCGCTCCTGCGAACTCGCCGTCCGGCTGGCCCTGTCGTGCGTGGCCGCGCCACCCGGCGAGGGCGGCGTCGCCGACCTGGTTCGCAGCGCCCTTCAGCGGCAAGCGGGGTGACACCGCGTCAGTGTGCCGACCCCGACAACTGCAGTCCGACCACACCGATGATGACGAGACTGATCGACACGATCTTCAGCGTGGACACCACGTCGCCCAGGAAGACCATGCCGTAGATGGCCGTTCCCGCCGCCCCGATGCCGGTCCACACCGCGTACGCGGGACCCACGTCGAGCCGTCTCAGCGCGAGGGTCAGCAGTCCGAAGCTGCCGAGGGCGAAGATGCAGAACGCGATGGTCGGCCACAGCCGGGTGAAGCCGTGCGACAGCTTCAGACACACCGCGAAGCCGGTCTCGAGCAACCCGGCCACGATGACCAGCAGCCACGCCATGAGTCGTCCTCCCGTATCCCACGTTCAGTGACCGCTTCATCGTCTGTTCCGTCGCGCTCGCCGGGCTTTGGCCAGGCGCGCGTCCGGCTTGGGTGCGATTATGCACTTACCGTCCGCACGCCAGGACAAACAACGCGGAGGTCAGTCGCCTTCCTTGCGCTCGCGCGTGGCCAGCAGCCGGCGCAGCGAGTACAGCCGCGCCGGATCCGCGTGCCCCTCGGCCACCCACGCGTCCAGCGCGCAGTCAGGCTCGTCGTGGCTGCACGCGCGCGGGCAGCCCTCGGTGCCCGGCTCCAGGTCGGGGAAGGCGTGGATGACCCGGGACGGGTCCACGTGGTTGAGCCCGAAGGACCGCAGGCCCGGGGTGTCGATCACCCAGCCGTCGCCGCCCGACAGTGGGAGCGCCAGCGCCGAGGTCGTGGTGTGCCGGCCGCGGCCCGTCACCGCGTTCACATGACCCGTCGTACGCCGCCGCTCCTCGGGCACCAGCGCGTTCACCAGGGTCGTCTTGCCGACTCCGGAGTGGCCGACGAACGCGGTGATCTTGCCGTCGAGCTGCTCCCGCACCCGGGCCAGGGCGACCCCGCTCTCCAGTTCCGCGCGGCTGGTGACGACGTAGGGGATGTCGAGGGCGCCGTACAGCTCCAGCAGCTTCTCGGGCGGGGCGAGGTCCGACTTGGTCAGCACCAGCAGCGGATCCAGGCCACCGTCGTAGGCCGCGACCAGACAGCGGTCGATCAGCCGGGGGCGGGGCTCCGGGTCGGCGAGGGCGGTGACGACGGCCAGTTGGTCGGCGTTGGCGACGACCACCCGCTCGAACGGATCGTCGTCGTCCGCCGTGCGACGCAGTACGGACGTGCGCTCCTCGATGCGCACGATCCTCGCCAGCGTGTCCTTCTTGCCCGTCAGATCACCGACGAGCGCGACGCGGTCGCCGACCACCGCCGCCTTGCGGCCCAGCTCGCGCGCCTTCATCGCCAGGACCACACGGTCCTCGACGAGGCAGGTCAGACGGCCCCGGTCGACGGTGAGGACCAGGCCTTCGGCGGCGTCCTCGTGCTTGGGGCGGATGTTCGTCCGGGGCCGGGTGTTCCGGCGGCCCGGACGGGTGCGGATGTCGTCCTCGTCGGTGTGCTTGCCGTAGCGCCGCATGACGTGATCCCTGCGTCCTACGCCCCGAGCATCCCGGTCCACAGATCGGGGAAGTCGGGCAGGGTCTTGGCCGTCGTCGCGACGTTCTCGATCTGCACGCCCTCCACCGCGAGACCGATGATCGCGCCGGCCGTGGCCATGCGGTGATCGTCGTAGGTGTGGAAGATCCCGCCGTGCAGCCGGCGCGGGCGGATGTGCAGACCGTCGGCGGTCTCCGTGACGTCGCCGCCGAGTTCGTTGATCTCCTTGGTCAGCGCGGCCAGCCGGTCCGTCTCGTGCAGCCGCAGGTGGGCCACGCCGCGCAGGGTCGACGGGGAGTCCGCGAGGGCCGCGACCGCCGCGATGCCCGGCGTCAGCTCGCCGACCTCGCCCAGGTCGACGTCGATGCCGTGGATCGAGCCGGAGCCGGTGAACACCAGCCCGTACTCGGTCAGTTCGCAGGAGCCGCCCATCTCGGTGAAGATCTCGCGCAGCCGGTCACCGGGCTGCGTGGTGCGGGAGGGCCAATCCGGGACGACGACCTTGCCACCGGTCACCAGGGCCGCCGCGAGGAACGGCTGGGCGTTGGACAGGTCCGGCTCGATGACCAGGTCCCGGCCGAGCAGGGCACCCGGCGTGACCCGCCAGACGTTCGGCTCGCCGCCCGACTCGGGCGTGTCCACCTGGGCGCCGACCGCGCGCAGCATGTCGACGGTCATGCGGATGTGCGGCATGGAGGGCAGCGTGGCGCCGGTGTGGCGGACCTCGACGCCCTGGTTGAAGCGCGGCCCGGACAGCAGCAGGGCGCTCACGAACTGGGACGAGGAGGAGGCGTCGACGGCGACCGTGCCGCCTTCGAGGGCGCCGTTGCCGTGCACGGTCATCGGCAGGGCCCCGCGGCCGTCGTCGTCGATGCGGGCGCCGAGCTGACGCAGCGCGTCGATGACGCCGTTCAGCGGACGCTCGTAGGAGCGGGGGTCGCCGTCGAACCGGACGGGGCCGTCGGCGAGCGCGGAGACCGGCGGCAGGAACCGCATCACCGTGCCGGCGTTGCCGACGTCGACCGCGGCCGGGCCGCGCAGACCCGAGGGGATCACCCGCCACGCCTCGCCGGTGCCGTCGGGGCCCACGCCTTCCTCGATCTCGATGCCCATCGCGCGCAGTGCCCCGGCCATCAGCAGGGTGTCCCGGGAGCGCAGGGGGCGGCGCAGCCAGCCGGGCTCGGAGGCGAGGGACGCGAGGACCAGGGCACGGTTGGTGACCGACTTGGACCCGGGCACGTGGACCGTCGCGTCGACGGCTCCGCTCGCGTGCGGGGCGGGCCAGAGGGCGGTGTCTGCGGTGTTCGGGGCCATGGCCCCACTTTATAAGCAGGCAGTGGTTCGAGTACGGCTGCGTCGCGGCTGGTCGCGCCCCGCGGCGGAGCCGCAGATCAGCTCAGCCCCGCGCCCCTGTGACCGCGCCCCTTCGGGGCCCGTCACAGCTCGAGCAGCCAGCGCCCGCCGCCGATCAGCGAGCACAACGACACCGCGTGGAAGAGGAAGAACCACAGCCCCGCCGGTACGTGCGTCAGCCGCGACAGCTGGTCCGCGTCCGAGTCGCCCGCCCCGCCCCGCGCCCGCTTCGCCTGCAGTTCGAAGGCCGGGCGGACTCCGCCGATCAGCAGGAACCACACCACCGCGTACGCGAACGCCGCCTGGACCTGGGGGCCGGCCAGCCAGGACACCAGCACGAACAGGCCGCCGGTGACGAGCATGGTCAGGGCGCCGTAGGCGTTGCGGATCATCACGAGCATGGCCAGGAGCAGGGCCGTGGCCAGCCACAGCAGCAGTGTGATGCGGCCGCCGCCCAGCAGGGCCGCGCCCCCCAGGCCCAGCAGGGGCGGGGCGGTGTAGCCCGCCGCGGCCGTCAGGATCATGCCGATGCCGTGCGGCTTGCCGCGGCTGACGGTCAGGCCGCTGGTGTCCGAGTGCAGGCGTATCCCGGTGAGGGTGCGGCCGGTCAGCAGGGCCACGAGCCCGTGGCCGCCCTCGTGGGCGATGGTGATGGCGTTGCGGGAGATGCGCCACAGGCCGTGCGGGATCACCACGGCGAGCGCGGCGCCCAGAGTCGCGATCACCACCCACAGATCGGGGTCGGGCTGCGTGCCGGACACCTCGTCCCAGAGGGAGGCGAGCGAGGCGGTTGCGGTGCTGTCCATGTGCGGCGTTGGCTCCCTGCGGTCGGATGGAATCTGGCAGTGTGGCACGTATGTGCGGACGGTATTCAGCGAGTCGTAGGCCAGAGGATCTCGCAGGAATCTTTGAGATCGAGAAGTGGGAGCCCGAGGAGACCCTCGCGCCGGACTACAACGTGGCACCCACCAAAGAGGTCTACGCCGTCCTGGACCGCCCCCTGAAAGACGCGGACGACCCGCGCCCGGTTCGGCAGCTGCGCACGCTGAAGTGGGGCCTGGTCCCGTCCTGGTCGAAGACCCCCGAGGGCGGCGCCCGGATGATCAACGCCCGTGCGGAGACCGTCCACGAGAAGCCCTCCTACCGCCGCGCCTTCACCTCCCGGCGCTGCATCCTGCCCGCCGACGGCTACTACGAGTGGGTCACCGGCACCCAGGAGCGCGAGCTGGAGGTCGAGGGCAAGAAGAAGCGGCCCCGCAAGCAGCCCTACTTCGTGACACCGGCCGACGGGTCGGTTTTCGCGATGGCCGGGCTGTACGAGTTCTGGCGCGACAAGACCCTGCCGGACGACCACCCGCAGGCCTGGTGGGTGACGTGCTCGGTCATCACCACGGAGGCGGAGACGAGCCCGCTCGCGGTGTCCCCGGCCGACGGGCCGCGGGCGCTCGCCGAGATCCACCCCCGGATGCCGCTGATGCTGACGCCCGACCGCTGGGACGCCTGGCTGGACCCGTCCCGCACGGACGCCGACGACCTGCGCGAGCTGCTCGCCCCGCCGCCCGCCGGGCTGATGCGGGCCTACCCCGTCGCCACGGCCGTCAGCAACGTCCGCAACAACGGGCCGGAGCTGCTGAAGGAGCTGGAGGGGCCCGAAGAGGGCACACTCTTCTGACGTGACGCATGTGACGAAGACGGCCCGCCCCACCACCGAGACCGTCGAGACCGACGCCGGAACCGCCCGTATCACCTGGCACGAGGCGAAGAAGGCCCGGCTGGTCCTCGCCGTCAGCCACGGCGCGGGCGGCGGCATCGAGGCCCGCGACCTGGTCGCCCTGGCCGAGGCGCTGCCCGCCCACGGCGTGACCGTCGCCCGGGTGGAGCAGCCCTGGCGGGTGGCCGGGAAGAAGCTGGCACCCGCGCCGAAGACCCTGGACACCGGCTGGCGCGGCATCTGGCCCGCGCTGGCGAAGTCCGGGCTGCCGGTGATCTCCGGCGGGCGCAGCGCCGGGGCCCGGGTGGCCTGCCGCACCGCGACCGAGCTGGGCGCCCACGCCGTGCTGGCGCTCAGCTTCCCGCTGCACCCGCCGGGCAAGCCGGAGAAGTCCCGCGCCGAGGAGCTGCTGGGTTCCGGGGTGCCCACCCTGGTCGTGCAGGGCGGCAACGACCCGTTCGGAAAGCCGGCGGAGTTCCCCGAGGGGACGTACGCGCTCGTGGAGGTCCCGTACGGGGATCATGGCTTCGCCGTGCCGAAACGTGCGGAGATCTCGCAGGACGAGGCTGTGGCGGTCATCACGGACGCGGTCGTGGAGTGGACCGGGTCACTCGGGTAAAGCTTCGGGAATGCCGGGACGGCGGTCACTGTTGTGCGGGACGTACGTGCTGGAGACCAGCGCCGACGTCGTAGGAGAGGGAGTCCGCCGCATGGGTTCGACCATCTGCCCGACCCGCAGCAGCCGCGCCGACCTGGACTGGACGGTGCTGCACGCGGCCAGGACCGCCCCTATTCGGGCGGCGGGCGGACCGGATCGTCGTCTATCCTCCGATTCGGGTGAGACCGGTCTCGGTCTCACGAGAACATTCGAGGAGGTGGGTCCGGTCACAGGGACCGACGCAGGGACCGATAACGGCCAGGCGGAGCAGCCCGAGGGCCAGGGCGGCACGGGTGCGGAGACGGCCGCGGAGCGCAGTGCGCGCTTCGAGCGGGACGCGCTCGAGTTCCTCGACCAGATGTACTCGGCCGCGCTGCGCATGACGCGCAACCCGGCCGACGCCGAGGACCTGGTGCAGGAGACGTACGCCAAGGCGTACGCGTCCTTCCACCAGTTCCGTGAGGGCACCAATCTCAAGGCGTGGCTGTACCGGATCCTCACCAACACCTTCATCAACTCGTACCGCAAGAAGCAGCGCGAACCTCAGCGCTCCGCGGCCGAGGAGATCGAGGACTGGCAGCTCGCCCGCGCCGAGTCGCACATGTCGACGGGCTTGCGCTCCGCGGAGTCGCAGGCGCTCGACCACCTGCCCGACTCGGACGTGAAGGCGGCGCTCCAGGCGATCCCCGAGGAGTTCCGCATCGCCGTCTATCTCGCGGACGTCGAGGGGTTTGCCTACAAGGAGATCGCCGACATCATGGGGACACCCATCGGTACGGTGATGTCCCGGCTGCACCGGGGCCGCCGTCAGCTGCGCGGCATGCTGGAGGACTACGCCCGTGACCGCGGGATGGTCCCGGCCGGTGCCGGAGAGTCGAACGAAGCGAAAGGCTCGGGGTCATGAGCTGCGGAGAGCCGCACGAGACGGATTGCAGCGAAATCCTCGATCATCTCTACGAGTTCCTCGACCGTGAGATGCCGGACTCGGACTGCGTGAAGTTCGAGCACCACTTCGAGGAGTGCTCGCCCTGCCTCGAGAAGTACGGGCTCGAGCAGGCCGTGAAGAAGCTCGTCAAGCGCTGCTGCGGGCACGACGACGTGCCGGGCGACCTGCGGGACAAGGTCATGGGGCGGATCGACCTGATCCGCTCCGGCCAGGCCGTCCCCGAGCAGGACGTCACGGCCTCGCCCGCCACGCATCAGGAGTCCTGACACTCCTGCGTGTTACACCTACCCCCCTCTCCGCAGGGGTAGTCGCCTTCGAACACGTCACTCGAACGTGCTAATCCGCGGGTTGTCGACCCGCGGAACCCCCTGCCGCCGCTCTAGGCTCCGATGCCTGACGGACATGGCCGGGGGAGGGGCTCATGGAAGCGGTACCGGCACGGGCACGTGTCTACATCGCCTGTGTCGCCGTGGCCGCGCTGCTCTGCCTGCTGCCGCCGCCGGGCGTCCGCACGCCCTGGTGGGCGGCCGCGCTGCTCGCGGCGCTGTACGCGGGGTGCGAGCGCGTGGCCCGGTCCCGGTTCGTGGGGATCTCCCACCCGGCCGGGACCTTCTACCCCGTCCTGCTCGCCGGCGCCTTCCTGTTGCCCGCGCCGGCCGCGGCGCTGGTGGTCGTGCCCGGCGCCCTGCTCTCGCAGGTCGCGCAGCGGCCCGTGGCGCTGCGGCGCGTCTGGCGGGCCGCCCAGCTCGTCCTCGGGGTGTGGGCCGCGGCCGAGGTGCACCGGCTGCTCGGCGGGCGGGACGCGGTCGCGGCGGGCGACGTCCCGTACGCCCTCGGGCCGGCCGGAGCGGCCGTCCTGGCGTTCTGCCTGGTGCTCGCGCTGCTCGACGGCGGCATCCTGGCCCTGGCCGAACGGGTGCCGGTACGGCGGGCCTGGCGCGGCCTGGTGGCCCGCTCGCTCGCCCCGATCGCCGTGCACGGCCTCGCCGGACTGATGATGGCCGTCCTGTGGCGCAGCCCCTACGGGCCCGTCTCCGCGCTGCTCGTCCTGCTGCCCATGTGCGTCTCGTGGTGGGCGTTCGCGCAGTACCACCGCGAACGCGCCGCGCATCAGGCGACCATCCGGGCGCTGGTGCAGGCCGTCGACATCAAGGACGGCTACACCCGCGGGCACAGCGAGCGCGTCGGGCAGGCCTCCATGATGATCGCGCGCGAGCTGGGCATGGCCGACGAACGCGTGGAGGTGCTCCGCTTCGCCGGGATCCTGCACGACGTGGGCAAGCTGGGCGTGCCCACCCGGCTGCTCAGGAAGGACGGGCCGCTCACACCCGAGGAGCGGCGGGTGATCGAGCTGCACCCCGAGTACGGGCACGAGATGGTGCGCGGCATCGGCTTCCTCGGCGAGGCCCGCGCCGCCGTGCTGCACCACCACGAGCGGCTCGACGGCAGCGGCTACCCCTACGGCCTGGTGGGCCGTCAGATCCCCGAGTCCGCACGGGTCGTGGCCGTCGCGGACGCCTTCGACGCCATGACCTCCACCCGCAGCTACAGCAGGGCCCGGCCCGTCTCCGTGGCCCTGGCGGAGCTGGAGCGGTGCGCGGGCAGCCAGTTCGACCCGGTGATGGTCGCGGCGCTCGTCGAGGCCGTCGGGCGCACCGGATGGCACCCCGCCGTGACCGCCGACGACGAGGAGACCCGCCCGTCCCGCGTGCCCCCGCCCGGCACCCGCCTGGCCGGCCGTCCGGGAGCACACCGATGAGCGCGTACCGGCCGCCACCGCTCCTCATCCTCGTCCACGCCTGCGCCGCCCTCCTCGCGACCGGCTCCCTCGCCGTCACCTTCCACCACGGCCTGGAGGAACGCCGGGTCGCCCTCGCCTTCGGCGTCCTCGTCACCGTCGGCGAACTCACCCGGCGCAACGGCGCCCGGGTCCGGGAACCGGCACCCCTCGGGGCCGCCGCGGCCCTCTCCTACGCCCTGCTCGGCGAGGCCGGCGGACAGGCCACCCACCACGGCCCCGCCCAGGCCGTCGCCGTCGTACTGGCCGCCTGTCTGCTCGGCAGCGTCCCGCACGTCGCGCGCGGGCAGGGGCCCACCCTCGACCACCTCGCGCGCCGTGTGCTCACCGTCGGGTTCGTCGCCGTGTGCTTCCAGCCCCCGTACAACCGGGGCATGTTCGACGACTGGGGCGGTCCCGCCTACGCCCTGCTCCTCCTCGCGCTGCTGTCCCTGACCGCGCTGTGCGACGCGGTGCTCGCCGCCGCCCTCGCCCACACGCGCACCGGCTGGCCCTTCGGGCCGGTGCTGCGGGACGAGATGCGGGCCGTGTACGGCATCGGGTCCGCCGTCATCGCCACCGGGGCGGTGATGGCGCTGGCCGTCGCCGTGGTGGGGCTCTGGGCGCTGCCCGTCTTCTCCGTGCCGTTGCTGCTCGCCCAGATGGCGTTCCGCCGGTACGCCGCCGTCCGGGCGACCTACCGGCAGACCATCGCCTCCCTCGCCCGGGCCACCGAGGTCGCCGGATACACCCCGGCCGGGCACGCCCGGCGCGTCGCCGTGCTCAGCAAGGCGGTGGGGCGCGACCTGGGGATGACCCAGCCCGAGCTCGCCGTCCTGGAGTACGCCGCCCTCATGCACGACATCGGCCAGCTCAGCCTGGTCGACCCGGTGCCCGCCGGCGCCACCGCCGCACTGCCCGCCGCGGAGCAGCGGCGGATCGCCCTGCTCGGCGGAGCCGTCGTACGGCAGACGGGCGTCGACGAGGCGGTGGCCGTGGTCGTGGAGCGGCAGGCCGACCCCTACGCCGAGCAGCCGCTCGCCGCGCGAATCGTCCGGGCCGTGAACGCGTACGAGGAGAAGTCCAGGGAAGGAGGGCCCGGCGGGCCGCTGACGGCGCTGGAGGAACTCCGGCTCGCCACCGCCGGGACGTACGCCCCGGAGGTGGTGGAATCACTGGCCCGGGTACTGGCAAGGAGCAGTCTGACCCTGCCCGTGACTGGGTAACCCATGGGTAATGAGCGGCCTCGAGGCCGCACGTGGTTGGATGCGAAGGAGAAGGTGTCCGGGGGCTCGAAACACAGCTACGGCCAGCCCACCGCACGGAACTGGCAGGCGGGAATCGTGAGGATCTTCGGCAAGGGACGGCACCGGCCCTCCGCCTCCTGGCGGCAGGCCACGGACCGGGCGTTCACCCTCATCGGCGACGGCCGGTACGAGGACGCAGGCGCACTGTTGACACGCGCCGCCGATCTGGAGCCCTGGCTTTCCGAGTCCTGGTTCAACCTCGCGCTGCTGCACAAGTTCCGGCACGACTGGGAGCAGGCGCGGGCGGCCGGCCTGCGGGCCGTGGCACTGCTCGACCGGGACACCGGCGCGCCCGACTGGTGGAACGTCGGCATCGCCGCGACCGCGCTCCAGGACTGGCCGCTGGCCCGGCGCGCCTGGCAGGCCTACGGGCTGCGGGTGCCGGGTGCGGCCAACGACTCCGGTGAACCCCTCGGCATGGACCTCGGCAGCGCGGCCGTACGGCTGTCCCCGGAGGGGGAGGCCGAGGTCGTGTGGGGGCGGCGGCTGGATCCCGCGCGGATCGAGGTGCTGTCCATCCCGCTGCCGTCGTCCGGGCGGCGCTGGGGCGAGGTCGTCCTGCACGACGGGGTGCCGCACGGGGAGCGGACGACCGCCGCCGGGCACACATACCCGGTGTTCGACGAGATCGAGCTGTGGGCCCCGTCCCCCGTGCCGACGTGGGTGGTGCTGCTGGAGGCGGCGACGGAGGCGGACCGGGACGCGCTGGAGCAGCTGGCCGCGGACGCCGGGTTCGCCGCGGAGGACTGGTCCTCGTCGGTGCGGTTGCTGTGCCGGATGTGCTCGGAGTCCCGGATGCCGTCGGACGAGGGCGACGGGGAGCATCTCGATCCGCACGATCACAGTGAGCCGGGGCATCCCGGGCCGCTGGGGCACCGGACGGATGGGCAGCTGTGGGTTCCCGAGCGGGAGTGCGGGTTGGCTGCGCCGGCTGCGCTGGTCCGGGGGCTTCTGGACGGGTGGGTGGCCGACAGCCCGGATTCTCGTGACTGGCGGGATCTGGAAGAGGTGTGCTAGGTCGTCCGACGGGTGCGGCGCCGCGGGGGCTGATCGCGCAGTTCCCCGCGCCCCCAGGACACGAAGGGGCGTCCGACACCGGCGTAATCTGTATCAGGATCTCAGCCCGGTCAGTTTCAGGAAGGCGTACACGACGTCATGGCTCAGCAGGACACCGATCAGCAGCGCGCGGGCGTGCTCCCCGTCGATGACGAGGGGTACGTGATCGACACGGAGGACTGCGAGGAGCGCGAGGCTGCCTGGCGGGAGCGGGGGACCTCGCGGCCGATCACGGTCGTCGGGAATCCGGTGCTGCACAAGGAGTGCAAGGACGTCACCGACTTCGGCGAGGAGTTCCAGCAGCTCGTCGCGGACATGTTCGCCAGCCAGCGCACCGCCGAGGGCGTGGGCCTCGCCGCCAACCAGATCGGCGTCGACGCGAAGGTCTTCGTCTACGACTGCCCCGACGACGAGGGCGTCCGGCACACCGGCGTCGTCTGCAACCCCAAGCTCGTCGAGCTGCCCGCCGACAAGCGCCGCCTGGACGACAGCAACGAGGGCTGCCTGTCGGTGCCGACCGCGTACGCGCCGCTCGCCCGGCCCGACTACGCCGAGGTGACCGGGCAGGACGAGAAGGGCAACCCGATCAAGGTGCGCGGCACCGGATACTTCGCACGGTGTTTGCAGCACGAGACGGATCACCTCTACGGCTACCTGTACATCGACCGGCTCTCCAAGCGTGAGCGCAAGGACGCGCTGCGGCAGATGGCCGAGAACGAGCCCCGCTACCCGGTCGTGGCCAACGACTGAGACCTCAGCTTCACCAGGCGCACGGCGTCTGTTCGGGTTTCCCACCCTGAACAGGCGCCGTTCGTCTGCACCGTTCGCCTGTCCGTCGCACGTTCGACCGCTTCTGCTCGCCAGGCGATCCGCCGGTAGTCACGCAACGGGAGGTTCCCGGCGCTGTGGTGTAGTGAATGAAGCAAATGCGTTCCCAGAACGGTCAGTTGTAGTGCTGAATGGGATGAGCGGGGTATGCAACGGCGCACGCCCGGCACGAAGGGAGGGGCGCCCGCGCCAACTGGCGGCTGAGAGGGGTTAGTTCGTGCATGCTTTGTCACGCGGCACCACATCGACACCGGTCACGATCGCAGTTCCACCGTCGCTCTCTCTCCCGGTGATCGAGGAGGGGTTTCCCCGGCAACTCCACCCGTATTGGCCGAAGTGTCAGGAGAAGACCCGGGCCTGGCTGCTCGAAAAGCGGCTCATGCCGGCGGACAAGGTGGAGGAATATGCCGACGGCCTTTGCTACACCGACCTCATGGCCGGGTACTACATCGGCGCCTCCGACGAGGTCATGCAGGCGATCGCCGACTACAGCGCGTGGTTCTTCGTCTGGGACGACCGTCACGACCGCGACATCGTGCACGGCCGCCCTGTCGCCTGGCGGCGGCTGAGGGACCGGCTGCACGCGGCCCTCGACTCCCCCGGGGAGCACCTGCACCACGAGGACCCACTGGTCGCCGGGTTCGCGGACAGCGTGCTGCGCTTGTACGCGTTCCTGGGCCAGACGTGGAACCTCCGGTTCGCCCGGCACTTCCACGCGGTGATCGACGCCTACGACCGGGAGTTCCACAACCGCACCCGGGGCATCGTCCCGACGGTCGAGGAATACCTGCAACTGCGCCGGCTCACCTTCGCGCACTGGATATGGACGGACCTGCTGGAGCCGACCGCCGGCTGTGAACTCCCCGACGCCATACGGAAACACCCGGCGTATCGGCGGGCGGCACTGCTCAGCCAGGAATTCGCCGCCTGGTACAACGATCTGTGCTCCCTCCCGAAGGAAATCGCGGGCGACGAGGTGCACAATCTCGGAATCAGTCTCATCACCCATGAGGGGCTGACTCTGGAACAGGCGGTCGTGGAAGTCAGGTGCCGTGTCGAGAAAAGCATCACCGATTTCCTCGAGGTCGAGCAGGAAGCCTTGCGGTTCGCCGACGACCTCGCCGACGGATCCGTGCGGGGAAAGGAATTGAGCGCCGCCGTGCGGGCCTGCCTGAGCAATACGCGGAACTGGTTCAGCTCCGTCTACTGGTTCCACCACGAGTCCGGCCGGTACATGGTCGACAGCTGGGACGACCGGTCCACGCCCCCGTACGTCAACAACGAAGCGGCAGGTGAGCAATGACCGTCGAGTCTGTGCAGCCCGAAACGCCGTCGGCCGTGGAGCTGCGGGAGCCGCCCCGGGCGGGCGGGGGTGTCCCCGTGCTCGGGCACGGCTGGAAGCTGGCCCGCGACCCGCTGGCCTTCATGTCCCGGCTGCGCGAGCACGGCGACGTCGTGCGGCTGAAGCTCGGGCCGAAGACGGTGTACGCGGTCACCGCCCCGGCCCTGACCGGCGCACTGGCGCTGAGCAACGACTTCATCATCGCCGGGCCGCTGTGGGAGTCCCTGGAGGGCCTGCTCGGCAAGCAGGGCGTGGCCACGGCGAACGGCCCGCTTCACCGGCGCCAGCGGCGCACCATCCAGCCCGCCTTCCGGCTCGACGCGATCCCCGGCTACGGCCCGATCATGGAGGAGGAGGCGCACGCGCTCACCGAGCGCTGGAAGCCGGGCGAGACGATCGACTGCACCTCCGAGTCCTTCCGGGTGGCGGTGCGCATCGCGGCCCGCTGTCTGCTGCGCGGCGACTACATGGACGAGCGGGCGGAGCGGCTGTGCGTCGCCCTCGCCACCGTCTTCCGTGGCATGTACCGGCGGATGGTGGTCCCGCTCGGACCGCTCTACAACCTGCCGCTCCCGGCCAATCGGGAATTCAACCGGGCCTTGGCCGATTTGCATCTCCTCGTCGACGAGATCATCGCCGAGCGCCGGGCATCCGGTCAAAAGCCGGACGATTTGCTGACGGCATTGCTGGAGGCGAAGGGCGAGAATGGCGACCCGATCGGGGAACAGGAGATCCATGATCAGGTCGTTGCGATCCTCACCCCGGGCAGCGAAACCATCGCCTCCACGATCATGTGGCTGTTGCATATGCTCGCGGAGCACCCCGAACACGCCGACCGAGTGCATGACGAAGTGCGAGCGGTCACCGGTGGGAGGCCGGTGGCATTTGCAGACGTCCGAGGACTCAGGCACACCAACAATGTCGTCATCGAGTCCATGCGTTTGAGTCCGGCCGTCTGGATTCTGACCCGCCGGGCGGTCAGGGATACGGAACTCGGTGGATACAGTATTCCGTCCGGGGCGGACATCATCTACAGCCCGTACGCGATCCAGCGCGACCCGAGGTCGTACGATCGGCACCTGGAGTTCGACCCCGACCGCTGGCTTCCGGAGCGGGTCACGGACATCCCGAAGCACGCCATGAGCCCCTTCAGCGTGGGCAACCGCAAGTGCCCGAGCGATCACTTCTCGATGGCCCAGCTGACGCTGGTCACGGCGGCGCTGGCGACGAAGTACCGCTTCGAGCAGGTGCCGGGCTCGAAGGACGCCACCCGCGTCGGGATCACGCTGCGGCCGCACGACCTGCGGGTGCGGCCGGTGGCGAGGTGAGGACCCCCGGGCTCAGGCCGCCTCGGGGCCCCTGAACGTCCGCCGGTAGGCGTTCGGGGTCGTCCCCACCGCCCGGACGAAGTGGTGGCGCAGTGTGGCCGCGTTGCCGAACCCCGTTCGGCCGGCGATCGCGTCCATGGTCTCGTCCGTCGCCTCCAGCAGCCGCTGGGCCAGCAGCACGCGCTGGCGCAGGATCCAGCGGTAGGGAGTGGTTCCGGTCTCCTGCTGGAAGCGGCGGGCGAAGGTGCGCGGGGACATGTGGGCGTGGACGGCGAGCTGCTCGACGGTGACCTCCTCGTCGAGATGGCGCTCCATCCACGCCAGCACCTCGCCGATCGTGTCGGCCTCGGTGTGGGGGAGCGGGCGCTCGATGTACTGGGCCTGGCCGCCGTCGCGGTGCGGCGGCACCACCATCCGCCGGGCGATCTTGTTGGCGACCTCGGTGCCCTGCTCCTTGCGCACCAGGTGGAGGCAGGCGTCGATGCCGGCGGCCGTGCCGGCGGAGGTGATCACCGGGTCCTCGTCGACGTAGAGCACGTCCGGCTCGACGACCACGCGCGGGTACTGCCGGGCGAGGTCCTTCGCGTGTTTCCAGTGCGTGGCGCACCGGCGGCCCTCCAGCAGCCCGGCCGCGGCCAGCACGAAGACCCCGGAGCAGACGCTCAGCACGCGCGCACCGCGGTCGACCGCGCGACGCAGCGCGTCCAGCAGCTCCGGCGGGAAGTCCCGGGACGCGTAGCTGTGCCCCGCGGGCACGGCGATCAGATCGGCCGTCTCCAGCCGCTCCAGACCGTGCTCCACCCGGAGCGAGAAGCCCGAGTTCATACGCAGCACCGGGCCCTCGGCCGAGGCGACCGCGAAGTCGTAGACCGGCAGGCCTTCGTCGCTCCGGTCCGTGCCGAAGACTTCGCACACCACACCGAGTTCGAAGGGGTTCACGCCGTCTAGGAGGGCGACGGCCACGTTCTGCAGCATGGATCCAGTGTGCCTCGCCGTTGGCAGTAATTCGAGGGTCTACGGCAGTACTGCCACTGACGGTAAGGAGTAAACGGCGCGACAGTGGTGTCCATGAATACGAACCAGATCGAAGCACTCATCGGACTGTCCGCCACCTTCGCCATCCTGGTCCTCCTGATCCTCCCGTCCGTGATCGGCCTGGTGCGCGAGCATCGCATCGACCGTCAGATCCGGGAGGCCCAGGAGGCCCGCGGAGAGCGTCCGGCTCAGAAGTCCTCGTCCAGGTCGACGGTGCCCTCCACCGCCACCTGGTACGCGGAGGGCCGCCGCTCGAAGAAGTTGGTCAACTCCTGAACCCCCTGGAGCTCCATGAAGGAGAAGGGGTTCTCCGAGCCGTAGACCGGAGCGAAGCCGAGGCGGGTGAGCCGCTGGTCGGCGACGCACTCCAGATACTGCCGCATCGACGCGGTGTTCATGCCCGGCAGGCCGTCACCGCACAGGTCGCGCGCGAACTGCAGCTCGGCCTCGACGGCCTCCCGGAGCATGTCCGTCACCTCCTGCTGGAGCCCGTCGTCGAACAGCTCCGGCTCCTCCTTGCGGACGGTGTCGACCACGTCGAAGGCGAAGGACATGTGCATCGTCTCGTCGCGGAACACCCAGTTGGTGCCGGTGGCCAGGCCGTGCAGCAGGCCGCGGCTGCGGAACCAGTAGACGTACGCGAAGGCGCCGTAGAAGAACAGGCCCTCGATGCACGCCGCGAAGCAGATCAGGTTGAGCAGGAACCGGCGGCGGTCGGCCCGGGTCTCCAGCCGGTCCAGCTTCTCCACCGAGTCCATCCACTTGAAGCAGAACGAGGCCTTCTCGCGGATGGACGGGATGTTCTCCACGGCCGCGAAGGCCGCCGCCCGGTCCTCCGGGTCGGGCAGATAGGTGTCGAGCAGCGTCAGATAGAACTGGACGTGCACGGCCTCCTCGAAGAGCTGCCGCGACAGGTACAGCCGCGCCTCCGGGGAGTTGATGTGCTTGTACAGCGTCAGCACCAGGTTGTTCGCGACGATCGAGTCGCCCGTGGCGAAGAAGGCGACCAGCCGGCCGATCAGGTGCTGCTCCGCCGGTGACAGCTTGGCGAGGTCGGCGACGTCCGAGTGGAGGTCGACCTCCTCCACGGTCCAGGTGTTCTTGATGGCGTCCCGGTAGCGCTCGTAGAAGTCCGGGTAGCGCATGGGGCGCAGGGTGAGTTCGAAGCCGGGGTCGAGAAGGTTCTGAGTGCTCATTACTGGCAGGCCTCGCAGGACTCGGGGTTTTCCAGGGAGCAGGCGACCGCTTCGGGGTCCGGGGTGGCCTGCGCGGGAACGGTGGCCTGGGCGGCGCGGGCGATGCGGGTCGCCGGGCGCGAGCGCAGGTAGTACGTCGTCTTCAGCCCGGACTTCCAGGCGTAGGCGTACATCGAGGAGAGCTTGCCGATGGTCGGCGTCTCCAGGAACAGGTTCAGGGACTGGGACTGGTCCAGGAACGGGGTCCTGGCCGCCGCCATGTCGATCAGGCCGCGCTGCGGGATCTCCCACGCCGTGCGGTAGAGGGCGCGCACGTCCTCGGGGATCCAGGCGAAGTCCTGCACCGAGCCGCTGGCCTCGCGCAGGGCCTCCCGGCTGCGGGCGTCCCACACGCCGAGCCGCTTGAGCTCGTCCACCAGGTAGGAGTTGACCTGGAGGAACTCGCCCGACAGCGTCTCGCGCTTGAACAGGTTGGACACCTGCGGCTCGATGCACTCGTACACGCCCGCGATCGAGGCGATGGTGGCCGTGGGGGCGATCGCGAGGAGCAGCGAGTTGCGCATGCCGGTCGTGGCGATGCGCTCCCGCAGCGCCGCCCAGCGCTCCGGCCAGGTCAGCTCCACGTCGTAGTGGTCCGGGTGCAGCACGCCCCGGGCCGTACGGGTCTTCTCCCAGGCCGGCAGCGGGCCACTCCGCTCGGCGAGGTCGGCGGAGGCCTCGTACGCGGCGAGCATGATCCGCTCGGCGATGCGGGTGGACAGGGCCTTGGCCTCCGGCGAGTCGAAGGGCAGGCGCAGCTTGAAGAAGACGTCCTGGAGGCCCATCGCGCCGAGGCCGACCGGACGCCAGCGGGCGTTGGAGCGGCCCGCCTGCTCGGTCGGGTAGAAGTTGATGTCGACGACCCGGTCGAGGAAGGTCACGGCCGTAACGACGGTCTCGTCAAGACGCTCCCAGTCCAGGTCGCCGGTCGATGTGTCGACAAAGGAACCCAGGTTCACCGAGCCCAGGTTGCAGACCGCCGTCTCCCCGTCGCTGGTGACCTCCAGGATCTCCGTGCAGAGGTTGGAGGAGTGGACGACGTGGCCCGGCTCGGCCGTCTGGTTGGCGGTGCGGTTGGCGGCGTCCTTGAAGGTCATCCAGCCGTTGCCGGTCTGCGCGAGGGTGCGCATCATGCGGCCGTACAGCTCACGGGCGGGCAGGGTCTTCCTCGCCAGGCCCTTCGCCTCGGCCGCCCGGTACGCGGCGTCGAACTCCTCGCCCCACAGGTCGACCAGCTCGGGCACGTCCGAGGGGGAGAACAGCGACCACTGCGCGTCGGCGTTCACGCGCCGCATGAACTCGTCCGGCACCCAGTGCGCCAGGTTCAGGTTGTGCGTGCGGCGGGCGTCCTCGCCGGTGTTGTCGCGCAGTTCCAGGAACTCCTCGATGTCGGAGTGCCAGGTCTCCAGGTACACCGCGGCCGCGCCCTTGCGCCGGCCGCCCTGGTTCACGGCGGCGACCGAGGCGTCGAGGGTCTTCAGGAACGGGACGATGCCGTTGGAGTGCCCGTTGGTGCCGCGGATGAGCGAACCGCGGGCGCGGATGCGGGAGTAGGCGACGCCGATGCCCCCGGCGTGCTTCGACAGCCGGGCCACCTGGTGGTACCGGTCGTAGATGGAGTCCAGCTCGTCCTTGGGGGAGTCGAGGAGGTAGCAGGACGACATCTGCGGGTGCCGGGTGCCCGAGTTGAACAGGGTGGGGGAGGAGGGGAGGTAGTCGAGGCGGCTCATGAGCCCGTACAGGGCCGCGACCTCCTCCAGCGCGCGGGTGGTGTCGTCCTCGGCGAGGCCGCTCGCCACCCGCAGCATGAAGTGCTGGGGCGTCTCGACGACCTTGCGGGTGATCGGGTGCCGGAGCAGGTAGCGGCTGTGCAGCGTGCGCAGGCCGAAGTAGCCGAAGCGGTCGTCGGCGCCGGTGTCGATCAGGTCGTCGAGCCGGGCCGCGTGCAGCCGGACGAACTCGGCGGTGCGGTCGGCGATGAGGCCCTCGCGGTGGCCGACCGCCACGGACTCGGTGAAGGACGTGACGCCCTGCGAGGCGGCCTCCTCGCGGATGCCGATGGTCAGCAGCCGGGCGGCCAGCCGGGAGTAGGCGGGGTCCTCGGAGATCAGACCGGCCGCGGCCTCCGTCGCCAGCTCCCGCAACTCCGCCTCGTCCGCGGCGGCGGACCGGCCGCGCAGCGCTGCGGCGGCGACCCGGCCGGGGTCGGCGTCGGGGAGGTCGGCGGTCAGCTCGGTCAGGGTACGCAGCAGCGCGGTACCGGGAGCGTCCTGCTCCTCCTCGGCGGCTGAGACCGGTTCGGCTGGCGCGATGGTCACGTGGGGCTCTCCCTCGCTCGGCACGGGGGCCTCGTCGAGGGCAGGGGGCAGCACACGAGCGCACGCGGCGTCGCGTCCACCGGCCCATTCCACGAGGCCCGGACGTCAGGGCACACCGGCCGGGTGGCCGGGTGCGCTGTCGGCAGGTCCTCGGACTGACGCCCATGCGCCTGTACGGGCATGGGTACACCGTTGCGGGACAGTTCCGGATTCACACCGGATTCCCCTGCGGCGACAGCGAGCATGAGCATACATCTTGTGTTGGGTTCGGTTGGCACCCCCAGATGTTGTGTCGCGGTGGTGTCGGAGCGTCAACTCGTAGGTGAGGAGAGTGATGCCCGGAAGCTCCGGGAGGGGGTTCCGGTCCCGCTCGGGGGTGCGAGTGGAGCCCAGTCGTTCCGTCGTCGGGACAGGCCCCAGCCGTCAGGTCGCCGAGGCTCCTGCATTCGGTGGGTTCCGCACGGCGGACCAGGAAGTCCGTGCAGTGAGTGGGTACGACAGCGGACCGCCGTTGTGCTTGATGCCGGCGGCCCGCTGCGGGTGTTGTGTGGTTGTTCGTGCCCAGGCGGCGGGGCCGCACGGTGATACGGCCTCGCGCCCCTGGGCAGGCGCGCTCAGGCTGCGCTAGTGGCTCGTCCCCGCGGTCGCCGGCGGGAGTTCCACCTGGACCCCGGGGTCGCCCGCGTCCGCCGTGTAGTCCTCCGGCTTGGTCTCGTCGACGCCGTCGGGGGCCTTCAGGGCCTTCAGGGCGAAGGTCAGGACGACCGTCACCACCGCGTTCAGGACGAACGCCGTGAGGCCGATGTAGCCGATCTCGCCGATGCCCGGGATCTCCTTCGCGGAGCCGCCGAAGTGCTTCTGGGTCGGGGAGGCGACGCCGTACGCGGCGACCGTGCCGTAGATCATGCCGACCGCCCAGCCCGCGAGCAGGGCCCAGCGGTGGAACCAGCGGGTGAACAGGCCGCCGACCAGCGCCGGGAAGGTCTGCAGGATCCAGATGCCGCCCAGCAGCTGGAAGTTGATGGCGACCGTCTTGTCCATGGTGAGGACGAAGGCCAGCGCGCCGACCTTCACCAGCAGGGAGACCAGCTTGGAGACCTTGGTCTCCTGGGCCGGAGTGGCGTCCGGCTTGATGAAGTCCTTGTAGATGTTGCGGGTGAACAGATTCGCGGCCGCGATGGACATGATGGCCGCGGGCACCAGCGCGCCGATGCCGATCGCCGCGAACGCCACGCCCGCGAACCAGTCCGGGAACATCGTCTCGAACAGCTGCGGGATCGCGAGCTGCCCGTTCTGCACCTTGATGCCGGCCGCGATCGCCATGAACCCGAGCAGCGCCAGCAGACCCAGCATCAGCGAGTACAGCGGCAGGATCGTGGTGTTGCGGCGGATCACCTCACGGCTCTTCGAGGACAGCGTCGCCGTGATCGAGTGCGGGTACATGAACAGCGCCAGGGCGGAGCCCAACGCCAGCGTGGCGTAGGTCCACTGGCCCGGCTCGGCCGGTGTCAGCGCACCGCGCGGCGCGCCCGTCGCCGGGTTGGTCTGGCTGTACGCCTCACTGGCCTTGGCGAAGATGTCGTCGAAGCCGCCCAGCTTGATCGGGATGTAGATGATCGCCACCGCGATGACGATGTAGATCAGCGTGTCCTTCACGAACGCGATGAGCGCGGGTGCCCGCAGACCCGAGGAGTACGTGTACGCCGCCAGCACGCCGAAGGCGATCAGCAGTGGCAGGTCCTTGATGAACCAGTTGGTGTTCTCGCCGCCGCCGACGCCCATCACGTCCAGCACGGCCTGGATGCCGACCAGCTGGAGCGCGATGTACGGCATCGTCGCCAGGATGCCGGTCACGGCCACCGCCAGCGACAGGCCCTTCGAGCCGAAGCGGCCGCGCACGAAGTCGGACGTCGTGACGTAGCCGTGCTTGTGGGACACCGACCACAGGCGGGGCAGGAAGGTGAAGATCAGCGGGTAGACCAGGATCGTGTACGGCACGGCGAAGAAGCCGGCCGCGCCCGCCGCGTAGATCGCCGCCGGCACGGCGACGAAAGTGTACGCCGTGTACAGGTCGCCGCCGAGCAGGAACCAGGTGATCCAGGTGCCGAACGAGCGGCCGCCCAGGCCCCATTCGTCCAGGCTGTGCTCGTTCTCGGCCTTGCGCCAGCGCGCGGCCAGGAAGCCCATGACCGTCACGGCCAGGAAGAAGAAGATGAAGACGCCGAGCGCGACGCCGTTCACGCCGTCCTTCACTGCGACGCACCGCCCTTCGCGGCCGAGCGGGCGCGCTGGTCACGCTGCCACAGCTTGTAGGCGATCATCGTCAGGACGGTGGAGATGAGCACCCACGCCATCTGGTACCAGTAGAAGAACGGGATCCCGATGAAGGCCGGGTCGGTCTTGGCGTACGAGCCGACCCACAGCATGGCCACGAACGGCGCTATGAGGCAGACGGCGATGACGACGCGCATGGGCGTCACCACCGGCCCTCCACTGGCTTCTGGGGCTTGCGACATCAGGCGGCTCCGTCCCCTTGGTGATCACCTGTGTAATGCGCAGGCAATCTAGGTCAGGGTGTGCCGATAGCGGAACCCCTCGTCCGCAATGCGACCCAACCGAAACCGGGCTTCAGCAGTGACGGAAGCGCGCCGGGCGCCTAGTCGGCGGGCCGCTTCAGCCGTGCCACGAACTTGTACCGGTCGCCCCGGTAGACCGACCGCACCCACTCCACCGGCTGGCCGCCCCGGTCCAGCGAGTGCCGGGAGAGCATCAGCATCGGCAGCCCCACGTCCGTGCCGAGCAGGCCGGCCTCGCGCGGGGTGGCCAGGGACGTCTCGATGGTCTCCTCGGCCTCCGCGAGATGGACGTCGTAGACCTCGGCCAGCGCCGTGTAGAGGGACGTGTACTTCACCAGCGAGCGCCGTAGCGCCGGGAAGCGCTTCGCGCTGAGGTGCGTGGTCTCGATGGCCATCGGCTCGCCGTTGGCCATGCGCAGCCGCTCGATGCGCAGCACGCGCCCGCCGGGCGTGATGTCGAGCAGCCCGGCCAGGCGGTCGTCGGCGGTGATGTAGCCGATGTCCAGCAGCTGCGAGGTGGGCTCGAGGCCCTGGGCGCGCATGTCCTCGGTGTACGAGGTCAGTTGCAGCGCCTGCGAGACCTTGGGTTTGGCGACGAACGTGCCCTTGCCCTGGATGCGCTCCAGCCGGCCCTCGACGACCAGTTCCTGCAGCGCCTGGCGCACGGTGGTGCGCGAGGTGTCGAACTCCGCCGCCAGGGTGCGCTCGGGCGGGACCGGCGTGCCGGGCGCCTGGGTCTCGGTCATGTCGAGCAGGTGTTTCTTCAGGCGGTAGTACTTGGGCACGCGCGCGGTACGGACGGGCACCCCGTTCTCGTTCTCCGCACTGCTGACGTCGGTGCTCATGCTCCGCCTTCCCGGCTGGGTCTGCCGACACGATCCCACTTGTATACCGTCGGCGCCTCTTTTGGTCTAGTCCACCAATCGCTGTGGTCTACCCGCAGTATGCCGTGCCCACCCGGGTTTTCGCTGCCTTCTTACTTAAAGGTTCCTGCATATGTAGGTCGCATAACGGCTGGTCAGGGCTGTATCGCGACCCTTGACAGGCCCTCTGGTCTGGTCCAAGCTCCCCGTACTGGTCTACACCATTGGTCCAGGCCCGGCCCCACGTTCACTGCGGGGAGCCAGGGGGGTTGTGGGATCCCTGAGGAGGGTGGCGTGAAGCGCAAGCTGACAGCCGCGATCGGTATCGCGGGCATGATGGTCTCCATCGCGGCATGCGGCGGCGAGGGCGGCGGGGGTTCCGACAAGGGCGCGGACGCCAAGGAGCTGACCGTCTGGCTCACCGTCGACGCGCAGAACAACTGGCCGGAACTGGTGAAGGCCGCCGACGCCGCGGTGAAGAAGAAGCACCCCGGCGTCAAGATCAACCACGAGTACTACGGCTGGTCCGACAAGAACGCCAAGCTCGACGCCGTCCTCGCCACGGACAAGGCCCCCGACGTGGTCGAGATGGGCAACACCGAGATGCTCGGCTACATGGTCAAGGGCGCCTTCGCCCCCCTCGACCAGGCCAAGTTCGACAACTCCGACGCCTGGCTGGACGGCCTCAAGGCCTCCGTCACCTACGAGGACAAGACCTACGGCGTCCCGTACTACGCCGGCGGCCGCGTCGCCAACTGGCGCAAGGACGTGGCGGCTTCCGTCGGCGTGAAGTCGGCGCCCAAGACGTACAAGGAGCTCACAGCCGCCCTGGACAAGATCCAGAAGAAGCAGGGCGACAAGTACAACGCCTGGTACCAGCCCACCCGCGACTGGTACGCGGCCATGTCCTTCGTCTACGACGCCGGCGGCGCCATCGCCACCGAGTCGGGCGGCCAGTGGAAGGCCTCCCTCTCCTCGCCCGAGTCCCTCAAGGGCCTCACCGAGTTCAAGAACGTCGTCGACAAGTACATGCACGGCGACAAGACCAAGGACGAGTCCGACCGCTACATCGTCTACGGCCAGGGCAAGTCCGCCATGATCTTCGCGGCCGCCTGGGAGGGCGCGACCGCCGAGGACCCCAAGAACGACAAGACCGGCAAGCTCAAGGGCAACCTTGAGAACTTCGTGATGCCCGGCCCCTCCGGCAAGAACATGCCCGTCTTCCTGGGCGGCTCCGACCTCGCCGTGCCGGTGAAGTCCGACGCGCAGGCCCTGGCCGCCGAGTGGATCAACGCCCTCACCGGCTCCTCCGGGCAGAAGGGCCTGATGGCCAAGGGCAACCTGCCCAACAACAAGACCGACCTCGCGACGCTCAAGAACGACCCGAAGACGGCGGTCCCCGCCACCGCGGCCGAGTCCAACTGGTTCGTCCCGATGGCCCCCGGCTGGGGCCAGGTCGAGAAGGCGCAGATCCTGCAGACCATGCTGCAGAGCATCGGCACCGGCAAGAAGTCCGTCGAGGCCGCCGCCAAGGACGCGGACGCCGCGATCGACAAGGTCATCAACACCAAGTGACCTGCGCGCGGGGCTCCCTGGCCTGCGGAGCCCCGCCGCCGTCAAGACCTGAGGGACCGCCGAGGAGCGCGCGATGAGTGCCGCAGACACCACCACCCCCGCCAAGGTGCCGCCACCGCGGCAGGCACCGCCGCCGCCCCCGAGGAACCGGCGGCCCCGCGGGCAGCGCACGTCGGGCGGGGCCGCCACCCCCTGGCTGCTGCTCGCGCCCTGCCTGCTGATCCTCGCCCTGGTCATGGGCTATCCGCTGGCCCGCCTGGTCACCCTGTCCTTCCAGAAGTTCGGCCAGTCCCAGCTGTGGGGCTTCCAGCCGGCCGAGACGGTCGGGTTCGACAACTTCGCCAAGGTGCTGGGCGACGGCGAGTTCTGGGCCGTCGTCCTGCGCACGATCGTCTTCGCCGCCGGAGCCGTCGTCTTCACCATGGTGATCGGCATGGCCCTCGCCCTGCTGCTCCAGCGGGTCTCCGGCTGGCTGAAGATGCTCATCAACATCGTGCTGGTGGCCAGCTGGGGCATGCCGGTGATCGTCGCCACCACGGTGTTCAAGTGGCTCTTCGACTCCGACTACGGCGTCTTCAACGCGCTGCTCAGCAAGCTGCCCGGCGTCGAGATGATCGGCCACAACTGGTTCGCGAGCGGCCCCGAGGGCCTGGCCGTGATCATGCTGCTGGTGATCTGGGGAGCCGTGCCGTTCGTGGTCATCACCCTCAGCGCCGGTCTCACCCAGGTCCCCAAGGAACTGGAGGAGGCCGCCCGGCTGGACGGCGCGGGCTCCTGGGGCGTCTTCCGCTTCGTCACCCTGCCCGTCCTCAAGCCGATCATCGTGATGCTCACGACCCTGTCGGTCATCTGGGACATGGGCGTCTTCCCCCAGGTGTTCGTCATGCGAAACGGCCACCCCGAGCCGGAGTTCCAGGTCCTCAACACCTACTCCTACGACCGGGCGTTCGTGGTCAACGACTACGCCCAGGGCTCCGCCATCGCGCTGATCACCGTCCTGCTGCTGCTCGGCGTGGTCGCCGTCTACATGCGGCAGATGCTGAAGATCGGAGAGGTCGAATGAGCACGTTCGCCGGAGCCGGCCGCCACAAGTCGCGGCTCGGCTGGAACCTCCTCGGCCTCCTCGTCTTCGTCGTCGCCGGCTTCCCGCTCTACTGGATGCTCAACACGGCGTTCAAGCCCGCCAAGGACGCCATCGATTCGGATCCGAGCCTGCTGCCGACCGGCCTCACCTTCGACAACTTCGGCCGGGCGCTGGACATCGCCGACTTCTGGGGTCCGGTGGGCCGCAGCCTCGTGGTGTCGCTGGCCGTGGTCGTGATCGGCATGGTCGTCGGGCTGCTGGCCGCGCTCGCCATCTCCCGGTTCGCCTTCCGCGGCCGCAAGATCGTGATCGTGGGCATTCTCGCGGTCCAGATGGTGCCGCTGGTCGCCATGATCATCCCGGTGTTCCTGCTGCTCAACGACCTGGGCCAGTACGACCGGCTGACCGGCCTCATCATCACCTACCTGACCTTCGTCCTCCCCTTCACCGTGTGGACGCTGCGGGGCTTCATCGTCAACATCCCGAAGGAACTGGAGGAGGCCGCCATGGTCGACGGCTGCTCCCGCACCGGCGCCTTCCTCCGGGTCGTCTTCCCCCTCCTGGCCCCCGGCATGGTCGCCACCTCGGTCTACGGCTTCATCCAGGCCTGGAACGAGTACCTCTACGCCCTGATGCTGCTCAGCCAGAAGAACCAGACCGCGACCGTCTGGCTCGGCAACTTCACCACCAAACACGGCACCGAATACGCCCCGATGATGGCCGGCGCCACGATGATGGCCGTGCCGATCGTCGCCCTCTTCCTCCTCGTCCAGCGCAAGATGGCCGCGGGCCTGACCGCGGGCGCAGTGAAGGGATGACCTCACCCGATGACGACACTCGCCAGCGGCACCGACACGCTCACCCGCGACGCCCTGACGGTCCTCCAGCCCGGCTTCACCGGCACCACCGCCCCCGACTGGCTGCTGCGCCGGCTCGGTGAGGGCCTCGCCTCCGTCGGACTGTTCGGCCGCAACATCGCCTCCCCCGGCCAACTGGCCGCGCTGACCGCCCAGCTGCGGGCCGAGCGCGACGACGTCCTCGTCGCGATCGACGAGGAGGGCGGCGACGTGACCCGCCTGGAGGTGCGCAGCGGCTCCTCCTTCCCGGGCAACCATGCGCTCGGCGCGGTCGACGACGTGGAGCTGACCCACCAGGTCGCCCACGAACTGGGCCGACGCCTCGCCTCCTGCGGCGTCAACCTCAACTGGGCCCCGTCCGCCGACGTGAACTCCGACCCGCGCAACCCGGTCATCGGTGTCCGCTCCTTCGGCGCCGACACCGAACTGGCCGCCCGGCACACCGCCGCCTATGTGACCGGCCTGCAGTCCGCCGGCGTCGCCGCCTGCACCAAGCACTTCCCGGGCCACGGCGACACCGCCGTCGACTCCCACCACGCCCTGCCGCGCATCGACGTCTTCGCCGACGTGCTGGCCGAACGCGAGCTGGCCCCGTTCCGCGCCGCCATCGCCGCCGGCACCCGGGCCGTCATGAGCGCCCACATCCTGGTCCCCGCCCTGGACCCGGACCGCCCGGCCACCCTCTCCCGCCGCATCCTCACAGGCCTGCTCCGCGACGAACTCGGCTACGACGGCCTCATCGTCACCGACGGCATGGAGATGCGGGCCATCGCCGGCACCTACGGCATCGAACGCGGCAGTGTCCTCGCCATCGCCGCGGGCGCCGACGCCATCTGCGTGGGCGGCGGCCTCGCCGACGACGCGACCGTCCTGCGCCTGCGGGACGCCCTGGTCGGAGCCGTGCGGGCGGGCCAACTCCCCGAGGAGCGCCTCGCGGAGGCCGCCGACCGGGTCCGGGCACTGGCCCGCTGGGCCGGCACGGCGGCCAGCCCTGCCGAAAGCACCCACGGTACCGAGATCGGCCTGCACGCCGCCCGCCGCGCCCTCACCGTGACCGCCGCGCCGGGCCTCGGCAGCCCCGACACCTTCGAGCCCCTCACCGAACCCCCCTACGTCGCCGCCCTCACCCCCGTCGCCAACATCGCCGTGGGCGACGAGACCCCCTGGGGCGTCGCCGCCGAGCTCATCCACCTCCTGCCGGGCACGGTGACGGGCAGCTTCTCCGCCGGTGACGGCCCGGAGAACGAGGCCGGGGAGAACGCGGGCCGGGCGGCCCTCCAAGCGGCCGGCCCCCGACGCATCGTCGCCGTCGTCCGCGACGAACACCGCCACCCCTGGATGGCCTCGGCCCTCGACGCCCTGCTGACGGCCCGCCCCGACACGATCGTCGTCGAGATGGGCGTCCCCCAGGCGACCCCCCGAGGCGCCCTGCACATCGCCACCCACGGCGCGGCCCGCGTCTGCGGCCGCGCCGCGGCCGAGGTGATCGTCGGCGGTCCGGGGGCGTGAGGGCACTCCGGTGAGCGGCTGGCCGGGTGGCGTCGTGCGTGCCGAGCCCGGGCCACCCGCTCAGCCCGTGGACAGACCCGGTGTGCTCGTGCGCGCTCGGCGGGGCCGCCCATGTCCCGCGATGCGCCCGGCCGGGGCCCGGTCTCTTGCGGTGACCGCTGCCGCGGCGTCGGCGGGCGCCGCCCGGCACGAGACTCCACGGAGGGCACGGCGACGACTCCGTCGGCCGACCCGGCCGTTGTTGCGCTGCAGGCCGCCCGCCCGGGGTGGACCTTGTGAGCGGAACGCAGCCGCGTTCTCGCCAGGTCCCACCCCGTGACGACCCTGCTCCTGGCCGCGGCGGCGGTCGCTCTCTGATCACGGACGGGGCCGCTGGCGACGCCGCAAAGGCAGGCCGGTTTGCGCGCCCAGGACGAGCCGGCCGATGACGACGATGTGCTGGAGCCGGGGTTCTCGGCCGCTAGGGCTGTCGGCAGCCAGAACCTCGGAGGCCAGGACTCCCGGCGGGCAGGTCCCCCTGCGGGCAGGACTCTCGGCGGGCAGGACCTTCGGTACGCAGGCTCCTCGGCGGCGGAGACTCTCGTCCGTATCAGACGGCGGGCAAACGGCGCCGCCGTCGCGTGCCGGTTGGCGAGCATCGCGCCCACCCCCAGCCCAGGGCGCGGCAGCTCGCGGCGGATCCGGCGGCCTGTGAGAGGCCTCAGATCCCCTGCCACTCCGGCTTGTTGAGGTACGTGTGCCGGAAGTAGTCCGCCAGCTTCAGCTTCGACGCGGCGGCCTCGTCGACGACGACGGTCGCGTGCGGGTGGAGCTGGAGCGCGGACGCGGGGCACACCGCGGCGATCGGCCCCTCCACCGTCGCCGCGACGGCGTCCGCCTTGCCCTCACCGGTGGCGAGCAGCACCAGATGACGGGCCTCCAGGATGGTGCCGATGCCCTGCGTGATCACATGGTGCGGCACCTGGTCGATGTCGCCGTCGAAGAAGCGCGCGTTGTCGATCCGGGTCTGCTCGGTGAGTGTCTTGATCCGCGTCCGTGAGGCCAGTGACGAGCAGGGCTCGTTGAAGCCTATGTGCCCGTCCGTCCCGATCCCGAGCAGCTGAAGGTCCACACCCCCGGCGTCCGACAGCGCCTTGTCGTAGGCCTCGCACGCCCCCTGCACGTCCTCCGCCGTGCCGTCCGGGCCCGTGAACTGGTCCATCCCCATCCCGAGCGGCTCCAGCACCTCACGGCGCAGCACCGAGCGGTAGGACTCCGGATGTTCGGCGGGCAGCCCCACGTACTCGTCGAGCTGCGCGATCCGGGCCTGCCCGACGTCCGCGGCACCGGAGCGCACCTTCGCCGCCAGCGCCTCGTACACGGGGAGCGGCGTCGAGCCGGTGGCGACGCCGAGCAGGGCGCCCGGCTTGCGCCGGAGCAGCTTGGCCATGGCCTCGGCAATGAGCTCGCCGCCCGCCTTGGCGTCCGGAACGATGACAACTTCCACGCTGGGCCTGCCGATCTGAGAGGAGTGCTCAACTGGGACTGGACCCGGGAGGGGTCGTGTGGTTTAGACCAATCTAACAGAGCGGTTCTGTCCCTCCCAGGGTGAAGACCGTTGCTCCCAAGCGGGCAGCGCCGCCGTGCCCACCGGGCCACCACGGGGTGAACAGCGCCGCTCCGCGCGGGATACGGAGGGGTGGGGAGTGACGCGGAAGCAGGAGGGCGGCCTCCCGGGCGGGCGCCGTGCGGCCCGGGGGAGTGGAATGGGTCTGCAGCCGCCCCGCCCCGCCCCGGAAGGACCTCGTCATGACAGCAGCCGCCTCACCGGACCCCTTCCCCGCCGCCACACCGGACACCATCAGCGAACTCCCGGGCCGGGCCATGGCCCGTGAGATGGCGGAGCAGCCCGCCGTCCTGCGACGGATCCTGTCCGAGGGCGCCCCCGCCATCCAGGACGTGGCCCGGCGGATCGCCGCCCGCGCACCCCGCTTCGTCCTGCTGACCGCCCGTGGCACCTCCGACAACGCCGCCCTGTACGCCAAGTACCTCCTGGAGATCCGGCTCGGCCTGCCCTGCGGACTCACCTCGATGTCCACCACCACGGCCTACGGCGCCCGGCCGGACCTCACCGACGTCCTCGTCGTCACCGTCAGCCAGTCCGGCGGCTCCCCGGACCTGGTCGCCTCGACCCGGGCCGCCCGCGAGGCCGGGGCGATCACGCTGGCCGTCACCAACAACCCGGACTCACCGCTCGCCGGCGTCTCCGAGCACCACATCGACATCATGGCCGGACCAGAGGAGGCCCTTCCCGCGACCAAGACCTACACCGCCTCCCTTCTCGCGCTCTACCTCTTCGTCGAGGGCCTGCGCGGCGGCGACGGCGCGCCCGCGCAGGTGCTGCCGGACCGCGCCGAGCAGCTGCTCGCCCGGCAGGGTGAGGTGCGCACCCTCGCCGCCCGCTACCGCTTCGCCGAGCGCATGGTGATCACTTCCCGCGGCTACGGCTACCCCACGGCCAAGGAGGCCGCCCTCAAACTGATGGAGACCAGCTACATCCCCGCCCTGGCCTACTCCGGCGCGGACCTGCTGCACGGACCGCTCGCCATGGTCGACAACGTCTCCCCGGTCATCGCCGTGGTCACCGACGGCAAGGGCGGCGAAGCGCTCCAGCCCGTCCTGGACCGCCTGCGCGGTCGCGGCGCCGACCTCGTCGTCATCGGCCCCGGGCGCCAGGTCGAGCAGGCATCGGCCGGCTTCGTCATGCCCACCGGCGACGTGGCCGAGGAGGTCCAGCCCGTGCTGGAGATCATCCCCCTCCAGCTCCTCGCCTACGAGGTCACCATCGCCATGGGGCAGGATCCGGACGCGCCGCGGGCGTTGGCCAAGGTGACGGAGACCCACTGAAGGCGGGGAGTCCGCGAACGTCATCGCGGTCGGCGGGGGAGACCTGGCCGGCCACGTCCATGGCGGTCAGGTCACCGCGGCCAGTGAGGCCCGCCCGTTCACCCCACACCACCCGGTCCCCGCCCCACAGTCCGGCCGGCCGCCGCGGCTACGTGAGCGATCCCCCCGTCACATCCACCCAACTCCCCGTCACCCAGCGCCCCCCGTCCGACACCAGGAACGCCACCACGTCGGCGACCTCGGCGGGCTCGCCCACCCCGCCCAGTGCCGATATCGCCGAGGCCTTCGCCCAGCCGTCGGGGGTGCCGCGCAGCAACTCTGCCGTGTTGTCCGTGTCGATGATCCCCGGGGCCACCGAGTTGACCGTGATGCCCCGGTGCCCCAGCACCTTGGACAGGTCCCGGGAGAGGACGTCCAGCGCGCCCTTCGTCATCGCGTAGGCCACGTTGTCCGGCATCACCGCCGTGCGGGCCAGCCCCGACGAGATGTTGACGACCCGGCCGCCGTCCCGCAGGCGCGTCATGCCGTGCTTGATGATGAAGAACGGCGCCTTCACGTTCACCGCGAAGGCCTCGTCATACTCCCGCTCCTCCAGCTGCCCGATCGGCCGTGTGTTTCCGATCGCCGCGTTGTTCACCAGGATGTCCAGCCCGTCCGCGTGCCGGTCGAACTCCGCCCACAGCGCCTCGGCGGCCCCCGGCGTCCCCAACTCCACACCCACCGCGAACGCCGAGCCCCCGGCCCTCTCGATCGCCGCGACCGTCTCCTTCGCCGCCGACTCGTTCCTGCCGTAGTGCACCGCGACCCTCGCGCCGTCGCGTCCCAGCCGTTCGGCGATTCCGCGTCCGATGCCCCTGCTCGCTCCCGTGACGAGTGCGGTCCTGCCTGTGAGCACGCCCATGGTGGCGCCCCCCTTCTCATTTCCCTAGCGGTCGCTACAAAAATGACCGTACAGCAGCCCGCAGACATTTCTCTAGTGCCCGCTATAAAATGCACCCCATGGTGAACGACGACGGAACCGCCAAGGCCTCGCAGGGGCCCGAAGCCGCGAGCGCGAGAGCCGCCGGGGGCGGCAAGGCCGGGACCAGGCGCCGCGGCCGCCCCCGCTCCTTCGATCGCGAGACCGCGCTGGAGAAGGCCCTCCTCGCCTTCTGGGAGCACGGCTACGAGGCCACGTCCGTCTCCGATCTCACCCGCGTCATGGACATCGGTGCCCCCAGCCTCTACGCCGCCTTCGGCGACAAGCGGTCTCTCTTCGACGAGGTCGTCCGCGTGTACGGCACGAGATACGGGTCCTTCACCGACCGCGCCCTCGCCGAGGAGCCCACCGCCCGGGACGCCGTCGAGCGCACCCTGCGCGAGGCCGCCACCGCGTACACCGAACCCGGCCACCCGCACGGCTGCCTCGTCGTCCACGCGGCGGCGAACTGCTCGAACCCCGAGGTGGAGCAGTCGCTGCGGGACCGCCGCAACGCCAACATCGCCGCGTTCGAGAGCCGCATCCGGGCCGACGTCGCCGCCGGCGTGCTGCCGCAGGCCACCGACGCCGCCGCACTGGCCCGCCACACCGGAGCGATGATCCAGGGCATGTCACAACAGGCACGCGACGGGGCGAGCCGGGAGGAACTGGAGGCGGTCGCGGAAATTGCCCTCTCCATCTGGCCCCGCACAGGAACCCGCACGGGTTAGGCTGCCTGCTGGACGCCGCTGCGTCCGACGTGTCGCGGAAAAAGACAACAACGAACAGCCTCCCACGCATGGACACCCGCAAGTGGTCTAGTCCACAATGCGTGACGAGAGCGCGTGTGCAACGCGCACCAGCCTCCGTCTTCCCCGCACAGGAGGACGGACCGAGGAACCGAGGCTCTCTGCCCTGACTGCCCCGGCTCCTCATCCTTCGGCCGACCGGGACCGCACACCCCACGGCCGATGCTGCTCCGGGCTGCGGTGCCGGGAGGGTTGAGGGTCCCTCTCAGGCGCCGCGGCCCGCGGGTGTTTCAGGGCCGTACGAACCCCCGGGTACGCTCGCAGACGTGCCCTCCATGAACGAACTCGTACGCCAGCACACCGCACTCGACGACACCGACCTCGAGTGGCTGCACCTGCTGGTCTCGGAGTGGCAGCTGCTCTCCGACCTCTCCTTCGCCGACCTGGTCCTGTGGGTCCCCACCAGCGACGGCACCCGGTACGTCTCGGTCGCCCAGATGCGGCCCAACACCGGCCCGACCTCGTACCAGGACGACATGGTGGGCCACCTCGTGCCGCGCGGCCGGCGGCCGATGCTGGACGCCGCCCTCGACGAGGGCCGCATCGTGCGCGAGGGAGACCCCGAGTGGCGCGAGGAGGTTCCCGTCCGGGTCGAGTCGATCCCCGTAAGGCGGGAGGGGCGCGTCCTCGGCGTCATCGCCCGCAACACCAACCTCCTCACCGTGCGGACCCCGAGCCGCCTGGAACTCACCTATCTGCAGAGCGCCTCCGACCTGGCGCAGATGATCGCCGCCGGGTCCTTCCCGTTCGCGAACCAGCAGCTCGACATGGACGCCTCGCCCCGGGTGGGCGACGGCCTGATCCGGCTCGACGCCGACGCCATCGTCCAGTACGCCTCCCCGAACGCCCTGTCCGCCTACCACCGGCTCGGCCTCGCCTCCGACCTCGTCGGCCAGCACCTGGGCAAGACCACCGCCGAACTCGCCCCGACCCGGGGCCCGGTGGACGAGGCGCTCGCCAAGGTCGCCAGCGGCTGGGCACCGCGCGAGTTCGAGATCGAGGCCAGTGACGGGGTCATCCAGTTCCGTGCGATCCCGCTCAAGCCGAAGGGCACCCGCATCGGTTCCCTCGTGCTGCTCCGCGACGTCACCGAACTGCGCCGGCGTGAGCGCGAGTTGATCACCAAGGACGCGACGATCCGGGAGATCCACCACCGGGTCAAGAACAACCTCCAGACGGTGGCCGCGCTGCTCCGTCTCCAAGCCCGTCGCATCGAGTCCGACCGCGGGCGCGAGGCCCTCGAAGAGGCGGTGCGCCGCGTCGGATCGATTGCGATCGTGCACGAGACGCTCTCCCAGAACCTGGACGAGCGGGTGGAGTTCGACGACATCGCCGACCGTGTGCTGGCCATGGTCGCGGAGATCTCCCCGGGCAAGGTCGCGGGCCGGCGCACCGGCCGCTTCGGCATTCTCGACGCCGAGGTGGCCACCCCGCTGTCGATGGTGCTGACCGAGGTGCTGCAGAACGCGCTGGAGCACGGCTTCCGTGAGGGCGACACCGGCACGGTTGAGGTCTCGGCCGTCCGCGGCGGCACGGCCAAGGAGGCCCGGCTGCTGGTCACGGTCCAGGACGACGGGGTCGGTCTGCCCGAAGGGTTCGATCCGCACACCGCCGGCAATCTCGGCCTGCAGATCGTGCGGACCCTGGTGGAGGGCGAGTTGGGCGGCACCTTCGACATGGTCCCGGCCCCGGAGCGCGGCACCCGTGTGATCCTCGACATCCCGGTGCCGTCGCAGAAGTGACGGAATCGCAGAAGTGATGCAATCCGGGACCCCGCCAAGGGGCCTCGGTAAAGCAATGAGCCCCGGGCCACCAAGTGGCCCGGGGCTAAAGCTCGTTGCTGCTTAACTAAGCGCATCGGGGGAACTGCGCGCTGCGGCTCGGGGGCGGGAGATGCGTACTCGCTGTACGCGCCGCCAAGCTCAGGCTGTCAGCAGGGGTGGGTTGTCAGGCGGAGGCCTGACGGGCCCGGTTGCGGGCAGCGCGGCGCTTCATGGCGCGACGCTCGTCCTCGCTGAGACCACCCCAGACGCCGGAGTCCTGGCCGGACTCGAGCGCCCACTGCAGGCACTGCTCCATAACCGGGCAGCGACGGCAGACGGCCTTGGCTTCCTCGATCTGCAGCAGCGCAGGACCGGTGTTGCCGATGGGGAAGAAGAGCTCGGGGTCTTCCTCGCGGCAAACGGCGTTGTGACGCCAGTCCATGGCTGCTACCTCTCCTTGGTATTACGTGCAGGTTGCTTGTGAATGTGAACGCTTTCACGAATCCCTCAACAAGTGAAGGGCCGACTGCCAGGTTCCCCGGCGAAGGTCCTGTGAGTTGAAGAGGGGTTCTGGTGATCAGTGGAGGCCGGTGTTGCGGGCCGTCTCGATCGCCACGTAGAGACTCGCAAACCTCAGCGGCGGATACAACCCCTTCTGGAAAGTTTTTTTTGATTCTTCGGTGTCGACTAGGTCACAGCCGTACTTCCATGGGGTGGATCCTGGCCTAAACGTTCGAGTGAAAGGACTTTAGCCAGTTCTGCTCACACAATCACACGCAGTGCACGGCGTACGCCTGTGAACGTCACGCTTGTTCGCAGCCCCAGGTGGTCGCCGTCCATCTGGAGGGGGAGCGGGACCTTCGAATGCAAGGTGAACTCTGTCAAGTCGTGCAGAGATGTGGCGTGCTTGCCATGGGGTCCCCGCTCGGGGGACGAAGTGAGCAACTGGGTGCCATACCGGGCAACCGCCGCGGTCGACAGGCGGCTGAGACCGAAGAGATCGAGCCCGGTATCGAACGAGGCTTTAGGCGCCGCGTAGATCGGGCGATTGCCCAGAAACGTCCATGGCGAGGTGTTCGAGACTATGGACAGCACCAGATCGGTGATCGGGTCCTCGCCGGCCCGCTCCAGCGTGATCGTCCCGTTGCGGCGGTTCGGCTCGCCCAGGAGCTGACGCATCACCTGGCGCACGTAGAGAGCGTGTGTGGATTTCCTGCCGCGCTCGCGATGCTGCTCCACACGGCCCACCACACCGGCGTCGAAGCCGAGCCCCGCGTTGAAGGTGAACCAGCGGGAGGGCACCGCCTCGTCCTCCGTGCCCGGCGTGCCGGATGTCAGGCCCAGCCCGACGGTTCGCTCGCTGCCGTCGCGCAGGGCGTCCAGCAGTGCGCCGGTGGCTTCCACGGCGTCGTTGGGCAGGCCCAGGGCGCGGGCGAAGACGTTGGTGGAGCCGCCCGGGACCACGGCGAGGCCGGGCAGACGGCCCGGGGCGGGGCCGGCGTGCAGCAGGCCGTTGACCACTTCGTTGACCGTGCCGTCGCCGCCGAGGGCCACCACCAGGTCGATGTCGTCGCTGTCGGCCGCGTGCCGGCCGAGGTCGCGCGCGTGGCCGCGGTACTCCGTGGTGACCGCCTCCAGCTTCATCTCGCTGGCGAGCGCATGGATCAGCACGTCGCGCGTGCGCGCACTCGTGGTGGTTGCCGCCGGATTGACCACGAGAAGTGCACGCATGACTGGCAGCGTACCTACTGGGTGGTACTGGGCCCATACCGAGGTAGGGATCAGGTAAGAGGAGGGGGGTGAACCGTGCCACGGGGGGCGTGTACGGCGGGGGCTACTCTTCAGGTGTGAGC
>NZ_JAIGQA010000299.1:0-5142 GCF_019733245.1 Streptomyces sp. WAC04114 | reverse complement strand
AGCCGCTGCTGCGGGCCGCCGTGGCCGCCGCCGCTCTCCGTGATCTCGGGCTCCACGCCGAACGCCAGCCGGACCGCCTCGGACAGCCCGCGCCGGGTGCCGCGGATGCGGTGCAGATACGCGGCGGCGGCCACGGCGGCCCGCAGCAGCGGCTCGGGTTCGTCGCCCTCGGTCTCCGCACCCACCCAACTGCCCAGCCACTGGGTGAAGTCGAGCGGGGCGAGGGACGGGCGGAAGTAGGTGTCGAGACAGTCCAGCACGCTCAGGATCGGCGCGACCACGTCGTCGAGCCCGCCCACGAACCGCTGGGCCAGATCGTCGTCGGCGAACACGGCCGGCAGCATCCCGCCGATCGGCGCGGAGGACCCGAGACCGTCGATGGAGCCCCTCATGCGCCGCTCCCCTCCGAGAACCGGCCCCTCACGACCCGTCCCCGATCACCCGGACGCGGTGGTCGAAGGAGAACACCAGCGACGGCGCCGACAGGTCGATCCGGTCCGTCGGCTCGCCGCGCTTGCCGGTGAGCGGGTCGGCGGGGTGCAGGGTCACCTCGTCGACCAGCTCGACCCCCGGCACGCGCTGCAGCACCGCGAACACCTCCCCGGCCTGGACGGGCCGCCCGAACGGCCAGCCCGTGCCGTTCGCACCGCCGGTCAGCGGATCGAGGTGCCGGTACAGGGCGTCGTGCGCCTGCCGGCGCACCCGGTCGGTGTCGACGCCCCGGAAGGCGTGCACCGTGGCCACGACGGTGACGCCCTGGTAGTACGGCGGGCCGACCGCCAACCGGGTGCCGATCAAACGCCGTTCGTCCAGGTGCCGGGTGATGCGGTCCAACAAGGCGTCACCGGGCACCAGTTGCTCGAAGCGCAGCCGGCCCCCCGGGTCGGGCACGGCCTGCGGCACCACCAGGACCCGGACCGCGTAGGCCCCGTGCTCGCCCTCCTTGCCCTCCAGGCACGTGATGCGCGCCGTCTCCGGGGCGGCGCGGCGGGCCAGTTCCTCGTAGTCGCGCAAGGTCACGGCCCGCTCCTGGGCGCGCAGCGTGATCGGCGCCCGGACCTTCGCCTCCTGCACCGTCTCCCCGTCCACCCCGCCGCGCGCGGCCTCGCGGTTGACGACCTCGGAGACGTACGGGATGGAGGTGCGCAGGATCCGCACCGCGCCGCGCGCCACGTTGCCCGCGCGGCCACCGCCCGTGCGGTAGCGGCGGGCCCGCACGGGGGCGCCCTTGGGGGCGACCGTCCCGTACTGCCGCAGGGAGCCGTCGGGTTCGCGCACGGCCGGGCCGAAGGCGATCTCGCCGGTCGTGGCGTCCAGGGTGATGTGCCGGTCCCGCGGCCCGGAGGACGCGAAGTTCGGGACGACCCGCCAGTCCGCCCAGCCGTCGTGCTCGGCGGTCTGCAGCAGCACCGGCGGATCGTCGCCGACCACCGGCGCGTGCGCGAGCCGCAGCCGCTGTCCCGGCAGCCCGGTGGACTCCCCGAGGGCCTCGTCGTACACCGTCTCCGCGTGGACGGCGCCGGTGGTGCCGCCGATGGTGAACGCCTCGGCGGCCCGCACGGTGGGCGAGGTCGTGTAGAAGGGCTGGTCGGGCAGGGGGTCGGTGACGCGGCAGCGCAGCCAGCCCGCCTCCTGGCCGGCGTTGCGGGACAGCACGTGCCCGCCGGGGACGTGCAGGACGACCTCGCCGGGCCGGTTGAGGCCGCCGGTGCCGTCCCGGTCCACCTCGCAGGGCTGCCAGCCGTCCGCGGTCCACGCCTCCCACACCAGCGGCGGCTGCCGCGGGTCCACGCCGACGCCGTCCACCCGGCTGTCCAGGTCCAGGGCGACGGCGCAGTGCGGTACCGCCGCCGTCAGGCCGAGCAGCATGGCGTCACCGGGGCCGGGCGACTCGGCGAAGCACAGCAGGTCCTTGTCCTCCTCGGCGAGGTCGTGCGTCCGGTCGACCACCGGCTCGCCCCGGTGCTGCACCAGCAGATGACGCAACGCGCAGGGCACCACCGCCAGTTCGCGCTCGGTCGCGAAGACGACCGCCTCCTCACTCTCGGTGCGCAGCGTCGCGACCTCCGTGCCGACCGGCACCCGCACCGGCTCCTCCTGCGGCGCCGACAGCCAGAACGTCACATCCGTGCGGGCCGCGGACGGCGGGAACAGGGTGATCCCGACCAGGTCCAGGAACGCCAGATGGTTCTTCTCCGGCACCCGGTTCAGCCGGTAGACGATCTGGTCGGCCATGTGGGCCACCGTCTCGACGAGGGTGACGCCGGGGTCGGAGACGTTGTGGTCGGTCCACTCCGGGGCGCGCTGCTGGATGTAGCGCTTGGCGTCGTCGACGAACTGCTGGAAACGGCGGTCGTCGAGGTTGGGGGAGGGCAGGGCCATCAGCGGTCGCTTTCGGGGGCGGTGCCCGCGCCGGGGGCGTCGGGCTCCTCGTGGGACGGAATGACGTAGAACGGGAAGACCAGGCTGCGCGGGTTGTTGGTGCCGCGGATGGAGTAGCGGACGTCGATGTAGAGCACGCTCTGGTCCCCGCCGGCGGTGACCTCGACGTCGTCGACCTCGATGCGCGGCTCCCAGCGGTCCAGGCTGACGTACACCTCGTGCTGGATGCGGCCCGCGGTCTGCTCGTTGACCGGCGCGAACACCAGGTCGTGGATCGCGCAGCCGAAGTCCGGACGCATCGGCCGCTCGCCCGGCGCGGTCGACAGCACCAGCCGGATCGCTTCCTCGACCTCCCGCTCCCCGCTGACCAGGGCGATCCCGCCGGTCGGCCCGATGCGCAGCGGGAACGACCAGCCGGAGCCGACGAACTGCTCGGCCATCAGAACACCCTGTCTTTCCTCGTCGGTCCTGGTCTCGCGACGCCGGTCATGGGATCGGCATCGGGACGGGGATGGTGGTGACGCCGAACACCTTCGACCCGATGAGCGTGGTCGGTGCCTTGATCGTCGTGTTGACGAGGGAGTTGATCTGTACGGTGCCGCCGCCGGTGAGGTTCGCGACGCCCTTCGCGTCCAGGTTCAGGGCGCCGAGCGCGTTCACGCTGATCGCCCCGGCGGCCCGCACATTGACCAGACCGCCGCCCTGGATGGTGAGCGGACCGCCGCTCTTGATGCTGAGACTGCGCCGGGCGCTCAGCGAGAGATCGCCGCCCGCCTCGACCGACACCGAGCGGCTGCCCTTGATCGTCACCGAGCCCTTGCTGTCGACGGTGATCTCGGTCTTCGTCCGGTCCAGGTTGATGGTCAGCTGCTTGTCACCGGTGACGAGCCGGACGCCCTGCTTGCGCAGGCCGGTCTTCTGGCTGAGCAGGTCCATCCGGTTGCCGTCCCGGTCGGAGACGGTGTGCCGGCTCGCCTTCTTGCGGACGGTGTCGTGCAGCGGCACATCGCCGACGGTGGTGGGCTTGTCCCGCCCGTTGTAGAGCCCGCCGATCACGAACGGATGGTCCAGGGCACCCCGGTCGAACGCGACCAGCACCTCGTCGTTGACGTCCATCGGGAACACCCCGCCGCCGCCCAGACCGCCCAGTTGCACGGTCCGCGTCCAGTCGCTGACGTAGGTGTCGTCCAGCCACGGGAACTGCAGCCGCACCCGCCCTTGCTTGAGCGGGTCGTTCACGTCGGTGACGAGGGCGTTGGCCACGCCGGGCAGCCGGGGCGCGGCGGGCGTCCCGCCCGAGGCCAGCCCGAACAGCGAGCGCCACTGCCGTCCGCTGACCGTCACCCACGCCTCGTAGTGCCTGCCGTCGCCGAAGTCGTGCCGCACCGAGGTGACGGTGTACTTGCCCTCGAAGGGCACGCCCACGTCCGCCAGCGCGACCGGAACTCCGGGGCGCAGCTTGGGGTTTCCGCGCGCGACGACCTCCAGCTCGGCGAACGAGCCGGTGACGTCGTCGGCGAGGGCGTCGGCGGCGAACTTCACCTCGCTCTGCTTGTCGTAGGGCGTGCCCGTCTCCACGAGCGTCGCCGCTTTGAACTTCCCCGCCGCCGCGCCCGGGGTGGTGCCGATGGCGATGCCGGGGTTGGCGGTCGCGGGCGCGGTGGCGGTCAGCTTCTTCTTCGTCGTCACGTCCCACCCGCGCGACTCGACCTTGGCCACCTGGTCGGCGGCCGTCACCGCGGCCCGCAGGCGCAGGATGTCGTGCCCGCCCTGGAGGACGAACGGGCTCTTGTCGCCGTCGGTGTTCGGGGAGGGCGCGCCGGACGCCGACTTGGGCCGCACGAACTGGAACGTGCCGTCCGCGTCCACCGACATGACCATCTCGTTCTCGTCGGCGAGCCGCGCGAGGAAGTCCCAGTCGGTGACGTTGGACTGGCTGATGAACTCGTACACCGTCTTGGTCGACTCGATCCGCCCGATCGGCACACCGTCCTTGCCGGCGAGCTTGCGGGCGATGTCCGAGGCGCTCTGGTTGCGGTACGCCGCCACCCGGCGCTGGCGCAGCAGGCGGTGCCCGAAGTCGTAGCCGCGGACGACGGTGTAGCTGCCGGTGCCGTCGTAGTCGGCCTCCAGGCCGGTGACCTCGCCGGTCAGCAGCGGATCGGCGGCGCCCTCGCCGTCGGCCACCGGCGCGAACACCACCTCGGTGCCGAAGGTGATGCCCAGCTTGCCCAGCAGCAGCCGGTACGGGTCGCGGAACGTCAGCCGGAACGCGGCCGGGACACCGACCCCCTGGTCGACGTAGCTCTCCACCAGGTCCGGGACGAACTCGGGCGGCAGCGGGGCGCCGCCGATCTTCACGTCGACGACGCTGACGAACGAGGACTGCACCATCAGGAACGCACCTCCTCGGTGGCGGGCAGCACGAGTTCGACACCGGTCGGCAGCCGCGAGGGGTCGTCGATGCCGTTGGCCTCGGCGATGGAGCGCCAGGCGGCCGCGTTGCCGTACTCCCGCCAGGCCAGAGACTGCAGCGAGTCGCCCGCCACGACCCGGTGCACGCGCTGCGCGGTGAGGGCGCCCGAGGTCGGGTTCTGCCCCTTGGTCTTCATCGGGATCTCGTGCAGCTGCACCCGGCAGGTGGCGCGGATGGGCACGCCCGTCGTCGAGAACAGCGTGTAGTCGGCCGACACGGAGCTGACGTACGCCGTGAACCGGGCCGTCGAGAACGACCCCCACTGGAAGACGACCCACGGCGGC
>NZ_JAIGQA010000298.1:0-5207 GCF_019733245.1 Streptomyces sp. WAC04114 | reverse complement strand
AACACAGTGGACGCGAGCAACTGAGGACAAGCCCTCGGCCTATTAGTACCGGTCAACTCCACACGTTACCGTGCTTCCATATCCGGCCTATCAACCCAGTCGTCTACTGGGAGCCTTACCCTCTCAAGGAGGTGGGAATACTCATCTCGAAGCAGGCTTCCCGCTTAGATGCTTTCAGCGGTTATCCCTCCCGAACGTAGCCAACCAGCCATGCCCTTGGCAGAACAACTGGCACACCAGAGGTTCGTCCGTCCCGGTCCTCTCGTACTAGGGACAGCCCTTCTCAATATTCCTACGCGCACAGCGGATAGGGACCGAACTGTCTCACGACGTTCTAAACCCAGCTCGCGTACCGCTTTAATGGGCGAACAGCCCAACCCTTGGGACCGACTCCAGCCCCAGGATGCGACGAGCCGACATCGAGGTGCCAAACCATCCCGTCGATATGGACTCTTGGGGAAGATCAGCCTGTTATCCCCGGGGTACCTTTTATCCGTTGAGCGACGGCGCTTCCACAAGCCACCGCCGGATCACTAGTCCCGACTTTCGTCCCTGCTCGACCCGTCGGTCTCACAGTCAAGCTCCCTTGTGCACTTACACTCAACACCTGATTGCCAACCAGGCTGAGGGAACCTTTGGGCGCCTCCGTTACTCTTTAGGAGGCAACCGCCCCAGTTAAACTACCCATCAGACACTGTCCCTGATCCGGATCACGGACCCAGGTTAGACATCCAGCACGACCAGACTGGTATTTCAACGACGACTCCCCCTGAACTGGCGTCCAGAGTTCACAGTCTCCCAGCTATCCTACACAAGCCGAACCGAACACCAATATCAAACTGTAGTAAAGGTCCCGGGGTCTTTCCGTCCTGCTGCGCGAAACGAGCATCTTTACTCGTAGTGCAATTTCACCGGGCCTATGGTTGAGACAGTCGAGAAGTCGTTACGCCATTCGTGCAGGTCGGAACTTACCCGACAAGGAATTTCGCTACCTTAGGATGGTTATAGTTACCACCGCCGTTTACTGGCGCTTAAGTTCTCAGCTTCGCCCCACCGAAATGGAGCTAACCGGTCCCCTTAACGTTCCAGCACCGGGCAGGCGTCAGTCCGTATACATCGCCTTACGGCTTCGCACGGACCTGTGTTTTTAGTAAACAGTCGCTTCTCGCTGGTCTCTGCGGCCACCCCCAGCTCAGGACGTAAAGTCCATCACCAGGTGTGGCCCCCCTTCTCCCGAAGTTACGGGGGCATTTTGCCGAGTTCCTTAACCATAGTTCACCCGAACGCCTCGGTATTCTCTACCTGACCACCTGAGTCGGTTTAGGGTACGGGCCGCCATGAAACTCGCTAGAGGCTTTTCTCGACAGCATAGGATCATCCACTTCACCACAATCGGCTCGGCATCAGGTCTCAGCCACATGTACGACGGATTTACCTATCGCACGGCCTACACCCTTACCCCGGGACAACCACCGCCCGGGATGGACTACCTTCCTGCGTCACCCCATCACTCACCTACTAACCGCTTGGTCCGGCGGCTCCACCACTCCCCTTTGCCCGAAGGCTCCGGGGCGGCTTCACGGCCTTAGCATCACGATGCTCGATGTTTGACGCTTCACAGCGGGTACCGGAATATCAACCGGTTATCCATCGACTACGCCTGTCGGCCTCGCCTTAGGTCCCGACTTACCCTGGGCAGATCAGCTTGACCCAGGAACCCTTAGTCAATCGGCGCACACGTTTCTCACGTGTGAATCGCTACTCATGCCTGCATTCTCACTCGTGAACCGTCCACAACTCGCTTCCGCGGCTGCTTCACCCGGCACACGACGCTCCCCTACCCATCACGATCCCCGTTGGGGGTACATATCGCAATGACACGACTTCGGCGGTACGCTTGAGCCCCGCTACATTGTCGGCGCGGAATCACTAGACCAGTGAGCTATTACGCACTCTTTCAAGGGTGGCTGCTTCTAAGCCAACCTCCTGGTTGTCTCTGCGACTCCACATCCTTTCCCACTTAGCGTACGCTTAGGGGCCTTAGTCGATGCTCTGGGCTGTTTCCCTCTCGACCATGGAGCTTATCCCCCACAGTCTCACTGCCGCGCTCTCACTTACCGGCATTCGGAGTTTGGCTAAGGTCAGTAACCCGGTAGGGCCCATCGCCTATCCAGTGCTCTACCTCCGGCAAGAAACACACGACGCTGCACCTAAATGCATTTCGGGGAGAACCAGCTATCACGGAGTTTGATTGGCCTTTCACCCCTAACCACAGGTCATCCCCCAGGTTTTCAACCCTGGTGGGTTCGGTCCTCCACGAAGTCTTACCTCCGCTTCAACCTGCCCATGGCTAGATCACTCCGCTTCGGGTCTTGAGCGTGCTACTCATGCGCCCTATTCGGACTCGCTTTCGCTACGGCTTCCCCACACGGGTTAACCTCGCAACACACCGCAAACTCGCAGGCTCATTCTTCAAAAGGCACGCAGTCACGAGAATGAAGCAAGCTCCATTCCGACGCTCCCACGGCTTGTAGGCACACGGTTTCAGGTACTATTTCACTCCCCTCCCGGGGTACTTTTCACCATTCCCTCACGGTACTATCCGCTATCGGTCACCAGGGAATATTTAGGCTTAGCGGGTGGTCCCGCCAGATTCACACGGGATTTCTCGGGCCCCGTGCTACTTGGGTGTCTCTCAAACGAGCCGCTGACGTTTCGACTACGGGGGTCTTACCCTCTACGCCGGACCTTTCGCATGTCCTTCGCCTACATCAACGGTTTCTGACTCGTCCTGTCGCCGGCAGACGACAGAAGAGAGATCCCACAACCCCGCATACGCAACCCCTGCCGGGTCTCACACGTATACGGTTTAGCCTCATCCGGTTTCGCTCGCCACTACTCCCGGAATCACGGTTGTTTTCTCTTCCTGCGGGTACTGAGATGTTTCACTTCCCCGCGTTCCCTCCACATGCCCTATGTGTTCAGGCATGGGTGACAGCCCATGACGACTGCCGGGTTTCCCCATTCGGAAACCCCCGGATCAAAGCCTGGTTGACGACTCCCCGGGGACTATCGTGGCCTCCCACGTCCTTCATCGGTTCCTGGTGCCAAGGCATCCACCGTGCGCCCTTAAAAACTTGGCCACAGATGCTCGCGTCCACTGTGCAGTTCTCAAACAACGACCAGCCACCCATCACCCCACCCTTTCAGGGCGAGTTCACTGGGGCCGGCGACTGAGGAAAGTTCGTTCCCTCAGACACCCAACAGCGTGCCCGACACACTCCCCGCTTCCCTCAACGTTCCACGCTCCGAAGAGCAGTACCAGAAGGAGAAGACGATCAAGTGTGCCGAATAGTCAACGTTCCACCCATGAGCAACCAGTGCGAGACGTTCGCTCATGTACTGGCCTCTGACCTCGTCAGGACTCGGTAAGAAGTGCTCCTTAGAAAGGAGGTGATCCAGCCGCACCTTCCGGTACGGCTACCTTGTTACGACTTCGTCCCAATCGCCAGTCCCACCTTCGACAGCTCCCTCCCACAAGGGGTTGGGCCACCGGCTTCGGGTGTTACCGACTTTCGTGACGTGACGGGCGGTGTGTACAAGGCCCGGGAACGTATTCACCGCAGCAATGCTGATCTGCGATTACTAGCGACTCCGACTTCATGGGGTCGAGTTGCAGACCCCAATCCGAACTGAGACCGGCTTTTTGAGATTCGCTCCACCTCGCGGTATCGCAGCTCATTGTACCGGCCATTGTAGCACGTGTGCAGCCCAAGACATAAGGGGCATGATGACTTGACGTCGTCCCCACCTTCCTCCGAGTTGACCCCGGCGGTCTCCCGTGAGTCCCCAGCACCACAAGGGCCTGCTGGCAACACGGGACAAGGGTTGCGCTCGTTGCGGGACTTAACCCAACATCTCACGACACGAGCTGACGACAGCCATGCACCACCTGTACACCGACCACAAGGGGGCGCCCATCTCTGGACGTTTCCGGTGTATGTCAAGCCTTGGTAAGGTTCTTCGCGTTGCGTCGAATTAAGCCACATGCTCCGCCGCTTGTGCGGGCCCCCGTCAATTCCTTTGAGTTTTAGCCTTGCGGCCGTACTCCCCAGGCGGGGCACTTAATGCGTTAGCTGCGGCACGGACAACGTGGAATGTTGCCCACACCTAGTGCCCACCGTTTACGGCGTGGACTACCAGGGTATCTAATCCTGTTCGCTCCCCACGCTTTCGCTCCTCAGCGTCAGTATCGGCCCAGAGATCCGCCTTCGCCACCGGTGTTCCTCCTGATATCTGCGCATTTCACCGCTACACCAGGAATTCCGATCTCCCCTACCGAACTCTAGCCTGCCCGTATCGACTGCAGACCCGGGGTTAAGCCCCGGGCTTTCACAACCGACGTGACAAGCCGCCTACGAGCTCTTTACGCCCAATAATTCCGGACAACGCTCGCGCCCTACGTATTACCGCGGCTGCTGGCACGTAGTTAGCCGGCGCTTCTTCTGCAGGTACCGTCACTTTCGCTTCTTCCCTGCTGAAAGAGGTTTACAACCCGAAGGCCGTCATCCCTCACGCGGCGTCGCTGCATCAGGCTTTCGCCCATTGTGCAATATTCCCCACTGCTGCCTCCCGTAGGAGTCTGGGCCGTGTCTCAGTCCCAGTGTGGCCGGTCGCCCTCTCAGGCCGGCTACCCGTCGTCGCCTTGGTGAGCCACTACCTCACCAACAAGCTGATAGGCCGCGGGCTCATCCTGCACCGCCGGAGCTTTCGACCACCGAGGATGCCCCCAGTGGTCAGTATCCGGTATTAGACCCCGTTTCCAGGGCTTGTCCCAGAGTGCAGGGCAGATTGCCCACGTGTTACTCACCCGTTCGCCACTAATCCCCACCGAAGTGGTTCATCGTTCGACTTGCATGTGTTAAGCACGCCGCCAGCGTTCGTCCTGAGCCAGGATCAAACTCTCCGTGAATGTTTTCCCGTAATCGGGATGACACGCACGAGAGCGGAACAGTCAGGCGGAATAGGCCCGACCGTTCACAGCGTCCTCGCTGTGTTTTCTTCAAAGGAACCTCGACCATCGGTGATCCGATGGACGGGGTATCAACATATCTGGCGTTGACTTTTGGCACGCTGTTGAGTTCTCAAGGAACGGTCGCTTCCTTTGTACTCACCCTCTCGGGCTTTCCTCCGGGCTTCCCTTCGGT
>NZ_JAIGQA010000297.1:0-5249 GCF_019733245.1 Streptomyces sp. WAC04114 | reverse complement strand
TGAGCATCGCGCCCAGCGCGACGAGCACGAGCAGCGGCAGCAACAGACGCATGGGCAGGCGCCGGCGCCTGCCCATGCGTCTGTTGCTGCCGCTGCTCGTGCTCGTCGCGCTGGGCGCGATGCTCATGCTGCGCGGATACGTGCACAGCGAGGTCCTCGCCGACCACCGCGTCGGACCGCCCGCCGCGAACGACCGCGTCCCGAAGGACATCCTCAAGGGCGGCCCGGTCATCGACACCCGCGGCGGGAAGGCGACCAGCCTGGACGTCCCCAACCACAAGCTGGTGCTGACCTTCGACGACGGCCCCGATCCGATGTGGACGCCCAAGGTCCTCGACGTGCTGAAGAAGCACGACGCACGCGCCGTCTTCTTCATCACCGGCACCATGGCTTCCCGCTACCCGGACCTCGTCCAGCGCATGGTCGACGAGGGCCACGAGATCGGGCTGCACACCTTCAACCACCCCGACCTGTCCCTGCAGGGCAAGAGCCGGGTCGACTGGGAGCTGTCGCAGAACCAGCTCGCCCTCGCCGGCGCCGCCGGCATCCGCACCTCGCTGTTCCGCCCGCCCTACTCGTCGTTCGCCCGGAACATGGACAACAACACCTGGCCGGTCACCGAGTACATCGGCAGCAAGGGGTACATCACGGTCGTCAACGACACCGACAGCGAGGACTGGCGCAGGCCCGGCGCCGAGCAGATCATCCGCAACGCCACGCCGAAGGACGGCGACGGCGCCATCGTGCTGATGCACGACTCCGGTGGTGACCGCTCCCAGACCGTGGCCGCTCTCGACCGGTACGTCTCCGGGCTGCAGGCCAAGGGCTACCGTTTCCACACCCTCACCGGCGCACTCGATGCGCCCAGCGCGCACACCAGGGTCGCCGGACTGGAGTCGCTGAAGGGCGAGGCGTGGGTGTTCCTGGTGCAGGCCTCCGAGAACGTGACCGGCGTGCTCGTCGTCGGCCTCGCCGTCGTCGGCGTGCTGGTCTTCGGACGGCTCGGGCTGATGCTGATCCTCTCCGTGGCGCACGCCCGCCGGGTGCGGCGGCGCGGCTTCAGCTGGGGCGACCCCATCACGGAACCGGTGTCCGTGCTCGTGCCCGCCTACAACGAGGCCAAGTGCATCGAGCAGACGGTCCGCTCCCTCGTCGCCAGCGACCACCCCATCGAGGTGCTGGTCATCGACGACGGCTCCAGCGACGGCACCGCCCGCATCGTCGAGAACCTCGGCCTGCCCGGCGTACGCGTCGTCCGCCAGCTCAACGCGGGCAAGCCCGCCGCTCTCAACCGGGGCATCGCCAACGCCAAGTACGACCTGATCGTGATGATGGACGGTGACACCGTCTTCGAGCCGACCACCGTCCGCGAACTCGTGCAGCCCTTCGGCGACCCGCGCGTCGGCGCCGTCGCGGGCAACGCCAAGGTCGGCAACCGCGACTCGCTCATCGGCGCGTGGCAGCACATCGAGTACGTGATGGGCTTCAACCTCGACCGCCGCATGTACGACGTGCTGCGCTGCATGCCCACCATCCCCGGCGCGGTCGGGGCGTTCCGGCGCAGCGCACTGGAGCGCGTCGGCGGCATGAGCGACGACACGCTCGCCGAGGACACCGACATCACCATGGCCATGCACCGCGACGGCTGGCACGTGGTGTACGCCGAGAAGGCCGTCGCCTGGACCGAGGCCCCGGAGTCCGTCCAGCAGCTGTGGTCCCAGCGCTACCGCTGGTCGTACGGCACCATGCAGGCCATCTGGAAGCACCGCCGGTCCATCGTCGAGCGGGGGCCCTCGGGCCGCTTCGGCCGGGTGGGCATGCCCCTGGTGTCGATGTTCATGGTCGTGGCGCCGCTGCTGGCCCCGCTGATCGACGTGTTCCTGCTGTACGGGCTGGTGTTCGGCCCCACGGAGAAGACCATCGGCGCCTGGCTGGGTGTCCTCGCGGTACAAGGGGTGTGCGCGGCCTACGCGTTCCACCTGGACAAGGAACGCATGACCCACCTGATCTCACTACCGCTCCAGCAGATCCTCTACCGCCAGCTCATGTACGTCGTGCTGCTCCAGTCCTGGATCACCGCCCTCACCGGCGGCCGGCTGCGTTGGCAGAAGCTGCGGCGCACCGGCGCGGTGGGCCTGCCCGGCGGGACCGGTTCCTCCGCGCCGCAGCCGCAGATGGACGGGAGGCCGGTCGGATGACCACCCACGCGAGCCCCGTCACCGAGGCCGCCCCGCGGGAGCCGGCACCCGCCAAGAAGCCCGGCCGCGACCGGTACTTCGACCTGCTGCGCGCCCTCGCCCTGTTCCGTGTCGTGCTGTACCACCTCACGGGCTGGGCCTGGCTGCCGCTGGTGTTCCCGTCCATGGGCGTGATGTTCGCGCTCGCCGGGAGCCTCATGGCCCGTTCGCTGAAGCGCCCGGCCGTGCAGGTGATCCGCGGCCGGATGCGCCGGCTGCTGCCCCCGCTGTGGCTGCTCGGCGTCGTCGGCGTCACCGGCATGGTCCTCCAGGGCTGGGGCCCGGACGAGGACGGGCACCCCGGCTGGTGGCTGCTCCACCTCACCTTCTGGATCGTCCCGCTCAGCGACCCGCCCTACGCGGAGGGGCTGCCCGGCGTCCACGGCTTCATCGGCGAGAACTGGGCCGCGGACCTCGCGGGCCCGCTCTGGTACATCCGCGCCTACCTCTGGTACGTCCTGCTGTCCCCGGTGCTGCTGAAGGCCCTGCGTGCCCTGCCGGTCCTCACGATCCTCGCGCCCATCGCCCTGGCCGTCGCCTTCGAGCAGGAGTGGCTCACACTGCCCGGCGAGCGGATCCCCTCGGCGCTCACGGACTTCTCCACCTTCGGCGCCTGCTGGATCCTCGGCATGGCCCACCAGGAGGGCATCCTGCGGCGCTTGCCGCGCTACATCGTGCCGTCCGTCGCACCCGTCATCGCCCTGGCCGGCCTCTGGTACGCCCTGCACCACGACTTCGGCACCGGCAACGACCTCGACAGCATGCCGCTCGCCCAGGCCCTGTGGTCCTTCGGCACGGTGTTCCTGCTGCTGCACCTCAGCCCGTCCTGGACGGAGTGGCCGCGCCGGCTGCGCCCCTTCGCGGACACGATCACCCTCCTCAACTCCCGTGCCGTGACCATCTACCTGTGGCACAACACCTGCATCCTCATCGCCGCCACCCTCTGGGACCGGCTGTGGGGCTTCCCGCTGCTGGAGCAGAACGTACCCGGACTGCTGGAGAGCGTCTGGCCGGTGCTGATCCTGGTCTGGATCCTCATCGGCTGCTGCGTCCTGGCCTTCGGCTGGGCGGAGGACCTGGCGGCCAAGCAGAGGCCGCGGCTGTGGCCGACGAAGGAGCCCGGAGCGAGGGTTCGCGGAGGGCGGAGGCGGTCGGTACCCGGAAGCTAAGCTGAGCCGGCATCGACGGGGGCGGCCGGTGAGCGGGCCCCGGCCAGGGGTCCATTCGGGTCGCGGAGCACCTCGGCGGTGACGTACCGGAGCAGTGGCGTGAGGCCTTCGCGACGGACCTGCTCTGGTACTGGAGCGCGGCGGTCCGGCAGGGCGCCCTGTGTGCGGCGGTACTGGCGCCCCGGGGCGGGCCGGTGGTGGCGAGTTACACGGTGCGGGAGCTGACCGTCCCGGCGGAATCCCGCACGGTGTCGGCGTTCCGGGCGGAGGCGGAGTGCGCGCCGGGCCCGTACTTCGGCGACGGTCAGGTCCTCACCGAGGTCGAGCTGCCCCTCGGGCCGGCCCTGCGCGTGCACCGTCAGGAGCCGACGGACCCGGAGGCGGACAGTGGAACGGTCGTGGAGGGCATCGCCCACTACGTCCTACCGCGCCGGTACCCCACGGCACTGGAGTGCCGGTTGCTGTGGACGTCCCTGGGACTCGGCGCGGAGCTCGTCAAGGTCGCCGACGAACTGGCGGACTCACTGCGCCTGGTGTGACGCGGACGGGCCGCGAAGCTTCCCGAACCCGTCACCCAGGCCGAAGCGCTCCCACGGCACCATCGCCAACGGCATCCAGCTGAACCCGATGGCGAAGACCGCGACGACCGTGGTGATCTGCGCCGGGAGGAGCCACCCGAGCTGGGCGACGAGGAACGACACGACCGTCAGGACGACATCGAAGACCAGCACCGCCAGCATCTTGCGGGCAGCGGAGGCGGGGCCCACACGGGGGGTGTGCTCGTTCCCGCGCACCATTCCGAAGAAGATCACCGGCACCATCAGCCCGGTCAGCCCGCCGATCGCGATGCCTCCCACGACCAGGGCGTTGTGCCCCTCGTCGGGCACGGCACTCGACAGGGGACCCGTGTCGGCGGCGTTGCCCAGCAGGGCGACGACCGCGAACGCGCCCAGCGTCGCCGTCGCCAGTACGAGGAGCACTCCCACTCCGAAAGCGACGTTGCCGGCGACGGAACGCCGCGGACGCGGTGCCTTCGGCCGGCCGGCCCCCGACTCAGCGGACATGGACTCTCCCTTTCCCCTTGTCGGGTCCGCTAGAGGATATCGGGCCCGTTCGACCCACCCACCCCGGTGTGGAAAACTGCCCGGGTTGCGCTTGTGAACGAACTGACCCGGGGGAGCGGTGGGATGAGTAAGCGGCAGATGCAGAAGATGCTGCGGCTGATGGCAAGCGGGGAACCGGTCGAGCTCACCAGCCCGATGGCGTCCGTGAAGAAGCTCGCCCGGCTGGCCTTCGTCGCCCAGCAGTTCGGCTACGAGTACGCCGACGTCCGCCAGAGCAGCGGCCGCAACGGCGCGCTCACCATGCTGATCCTGCCCGACCCGAGCCCGCAGGCCCGGGCCCGGGCCGGGCAGAACTGGGCGCGGTACCCCGACGCGGCCGACGGCGTCTCCCTGCCGCCGCTCGTGCCCGACGCCTTCGAACTGCTCAAGGCCCGCATCAACTTCGATCTCACCGGCAAGAACGCCGAGAAGCGCATGGGGTACGGGGCGCTGGGTGTCAGCGTCGGCTGCGTGATCCTCGCCTTCCGGTTCGGCGGGCAGTCGGACGACTTCGTCGCGGCCGGGGTGGTGTGGCTGCTGCTCATGGCGGTCTTCGGCATCGGTTTCGTGGTGACGCGCAAGCGCAACGCCAAGTTCGCGGCCCGGCTGCAGGCGGCGGGCTTCACGCCGGTGCAGGACGAGAACGGGCGGTTGCGGTACCTGCCGCCGGGGGCGCAGCTGCCCGGGCAGGGCAATCCGTTCGCGGGCGGGCCGTACGGTGGGGCCGTGCCGGGTGGGCC
>NZ_JAIGQA010000296.1:0-5279 GCF_019733245.1 Streptomyces sp. WAC04114 | reverse complement strand
GTCGACCACCGCCACCGCACCCGGAGTCCGCGCCACCCGCACCTCGAACGCCTCCGGCACCAGCACAGGCACCCCGACAGAACCGGTGTCGTTCCACTCCACCAACACCCGCCGACGCTCATCCACACCCAGCACGTCGACCGCGCTCACCGGCAACTGCGGTTGGATGACGAGGAGTTCGAGGACGCGTGTCCAGGTCGTGGCGATGCGCTCGGCCCACTGGGGCTCGAAGAGGTCCAGGGACACGGTCACCGAGCCGTGCAGGCCCGCAGGCGTCCCGTTCGAGCCGAACGCCTCCGCCACCAGGACGTCGAGGTCGAACTTCGCGGCGCTCTTCCCGAGGGAGATCTCCTCCGCGACCGCGCCGGCCTGCACGCCCGTCAGGTCGAGCTCCGCTTTCAGCGTGTCCTGCTTGGTGAAGACGACCTGGAAGAGGGGGTGGCGGGCCATGGAGCGGGACGGGGAGAGTTCCTCCACCAGCCGTTCGAACGGCACGTCCTGGTGTCCGAAGGCCGACAGGTCGGTCTCCCTGACCCGGGCCAGCAGTTCACGGAACGTGGGTTCGCCGGACAGGTCCGTGCGCAGGACCAGGGTGTTCACGAAGCAGCCGACCAGGCCGTTCAGGGCCTCGTCGGTGCGTCCGGCGTGTGCCGAGCCGATCACGATGTCGGTGCCGGCGCCCAGCCGTGACAGCAGGACGGCGAGCGCCGCCTGCATGACCATGAACACGGTCACGCCTTCCGCCCGAGCCAGTTCGGCCAGCCGGGCGTGCACCTCCGGCCCGACGGCCAGGGAGGCGGTGTGTCCCCGGTGGGACGCGATCTCCGGGCGGGAGTGATCGAAGGGCAGCTCCAGCTCCTCCGGCGCGCCGGCCAGGGCCTCACGCCAGTAGGCGATCTGGCGGGCGATGAGACTCTCGGGGTCGTTCTCGTCGCCGAGCAGCTCGCGCTGCCAGAGGGCGTAGTCGGCGTACTGCACCGGCAGCGGCTCCCAGCCGGGGGCCTGCCCCGCGCACCGGGCCGCGTACGCACGCGACACGTCCTGTGCCAGCGGGGCCGAGGACCAGCCGTCGCCGGCGATGTGATGCACCGTCACCACGAGGACGTGTTCGTCGGACGCGCTGAACAGCTCTGCCCGGATGGGGAGTTCCGCCGAGAGGTCGAAGGGATGCTCGGCCGTCTTGGCGACAGCCCGGGCGAGTTCCGCCGGGGGTAGGTCGGTGTGGGTGAGTTCCCAGTCGAGGTCTTCGGGCGCCAGGATCCGCTGGTAGGGCTCCCCGTCGGCGACCGCGAAGACGGTGCGCAGCACCTCATGGCGCGCGAGGACGTCCCGCAGTGCCGCGTTCAGCGCCGCGCGGTCCAGGGCGCCGGTCAGCCGCAGGGCGACGGGGATGTTGTAGGTCGCGCTCGGGCCCTCCAGCCGGCTGAGGAACCACAGTCGGCGCTGCGCGAACGACAGCGGTATCCGTTCGGGACGAGGAAGCTCGGTCAGGGCGGGGCGGGCTCGCTCGGCGTCGGTCAGCCGGGCGGCCAGCGAAGTCACGGTCGGGGCTTCGAAGAGCACCCGCAGCGGGACCTCGACCCCGAGCACGGTGCGGATCCGGCTGACGAGCCGGACGCCGAGCAGTGAGTGTCCGCCCAGCTCGAAGAAGTCGTCGTCCACGCCCACCGAGGGCAGGTCGAGGACCTCGGCGAAGGCCAGGCAGAGGATCTCCTCCCGCACGGAGGCGGGTCCGCGGCCAGTGCCGGGGGTGGCGATGGTGTCGGGCGCGGGCAGGGCCCTGCGGTCCAGCTTCCCGTTGGCGGTGAGCGGCAGGGCACCGAGCACCACGACCGCCGACGGCACCATGTAGGACGGCATGCGCTGTTCCGAGTACTCCCGTACCGCGCGGGCGAGTTCGGCGGCCGGAGCCCCGGACTCGGCGGGCACGACGTAGGCGACCAGCTGCTTGTCCTGCGCGGTACCGTCCAGGTGGGCGAGGACGGCCGCCTGGGCGACGCGGGGGTGCGCGGCCAGCAGCGTCTCGACCTCGCCCGGCTCCACCCGGAACCCGCGGATCTTGACCTGCTCGTCGGCGCGGCCCACGAAGACGAGGCGGCCGTCGGGGGCCCACCGAACCCGGTCGCCGGTGCGGTACAGCCGCTCGCCATCCGCGCCGAAGGGGTTGGCGACGAAGCGCTCGGAGGTCAGGTCGGCTCGGCCGAGGTAGCCGCGAGCCAGGCCGGCGCCGGCGACGTACAGTTCGCCCGCCACCCCGACCGGCACCGGTGTCAGGTACTCGTCCAGGACGAAGACCCGCATGTTGTCCAGGGGGTTGCCGATGGGCAGTGCCTCGCCGAGCGCGTCGGCGCCGTGGACGGCGTACTGCGTGGCGCACAGCGTGACCTCGGTCGGCCCGTACAGGTGCCGGACGACGACTCCGGGGCAGGCGTCGAGGATGCGGCGGACCGACTCCACCGGCACCACGTCGCCACCCGTCAGGATCTCCCGGACGCCCTCGAAGCATCCGGGGTCCTGCTCGGCCAGCACGCGCCCGAGTCCGGCGGTGACGTGCACGTGGGTCAGCGCGTGCCGGGTGACGAGGGAACGCACCGTGCCGGCGTCCATCGGCCCGGAGGGGGCGACGACCACGCGGCCGCCCGCGAGGAGCGGGACCCACAACTCGTACGACGACGCGTCGAAGGCGTGCGGGGCGTGGAAGAGGACCCGCGCGTCCTGCTCGACGCCCCAGAACGAGGCGACGGCCAGCTGTACGACGTCGCGCTGGGTGGTCACGACGCCCTTCGGCGTACCCGTGGAACCGGAGGTGTACATGACGTAGGCGGCGTGGCCGGGCAGCAGCGTGCCGCGCCGGTCGGCCCCGGTCACCGGCGACGAGTCGGACGCTTCCGCCGCGTCCCACAGTGCCGGGTCGTCCACGGGGAGCACGGGCGCCTCGAACGACTCGGGCACGATCGGCGCGCATTCCGCCGAGGTCAGCGCGCACACCGGGGCGGCGTCGGCGAGCACGAACGCGATCCGTTCCGCCGGGTGATCGACGTCGACGGGCAGGTACGAGCCACCCGCCTTGAGGACGGCCAGCAGCGCCACGAGCAGGTCGAGGTCGCGGCGCATCACGACCGCCACCACCGCGTCCGGGCCCACGCCCCGCGCGATCAGCAGGCGGGCCAGCCGGTTGGCCCGCGCGTCCAGTTCGGCGTACGACAGCTCGACGTCCCCGAATGCCGCCGCGATTGCCTCGGGAGTGCGCGCCACCTGTGCGTCGAAGGCCTCGGCCACCGTGACGTCCGGGACATGGCGACCCGTGTCGTTCCAGTCCCGCAGGACCTGGCGCCGCTCCTCGTCCCCGAAGACGTCCACGGTGCCGGCGGTGGCGTCCGGGTTCTCGGCCAGCGCCGTCAGGACCCGCAGGAGCCGCTGCGCGATTCGCTCGACGGACGGCGCGTCGAACAGATCGGCCGCCGCGACCAGCGATCCTCGCAGTCCGGCCGGGGCGCCCTGGGCGTCCACGGCCTCCTGTACGGACAGGTCCAGATCGAACTTGGCCACGGTGGCCACGCCGGTCACGCCCGCCGGTTCGCCGACCAGTGCCCCCGTCAGGTCGAGTGTCGCCTCGTCGTTGTTCTGGAGGGTCAGCATCACCTGGAACAGCGGGTGACGGGCCAGGGAGCGGTGCGGGGCCAGCTCCTCGACCAGCTTCTCGAACGGCACGTCCTGGTGGGCGAAGGCCGCCAGACCGGTGGCCTTCGCCCGGCCGAGCACCTCACGGAAGGTCGGCTCGCCGGACAGGTCCGTGCGCGTCACGAGGGTGTTCACGAAGAACCCGACCAGGTCGTCCAGGGCCTCGTCCGAGCGGCCCGCGACGGCCACGCCGATCGGGATGTCGTCACCCGCGCCGAGCCGGGACACCAACACCGCCAGCGCCGCCTGGACGACCATGAACATGGTCACACCCTCGGTACGGGCGAGTTCGGCCAGCCGTGCGTGCAGCTCGGCCGGCACCTCCAGCAGCGCCTCGTGGCCCAGGTGGGAGGAGATCGCTGGACGCGCGTGGTCGAAGGGCAGTTCCAGCTCCGTCGGAGCGCCGGCCAACGCCTCACGCCAGTAGGCGGTCTGCCGGGAGACGAGGCTGTCCGGGTCGGTCTCGTCGCCGAGCAGGTCACGCTGCCACAGCGCATAGTCGGCGTACTGCACGGGCAGCGGCTCCCAGCCGGGAGCCCGCCCCGCGCACCGGGCCGCGTACGCGGCCGACAGGTCACGCGCGAGCGGAGCCGTCGACCAGCCGTCACCGGCGATGTGATGCACCGTCACCACGAGCAGGCGCTCGTCGTCGGCCGTCTCGAACAGCCATGCCCGGACCGGCAGTTCCGACTCCAGGTCGAACGCGTACCCCGTGGCCCCGGCCACCGCCTCGTCCAGGTCCTCGGCAGCGACGGGGTTGACCGTCAGGGCCCAGTCGATGTCGGCCGGCGCGAGAATCCGCTGGTACGGCTCCCCGTCCGCCGCCGGGAACACCGTCCGCAGCACCTCGTGCCGCTCCACGACGTCCCGCAGGGCCCCGGCCAGCGCATCCCGGTCCACTGCCCCGGTCAGCCGCAGCACGGTCGGCACGTTGTACGTCGCGCCGGGCCCCTGCAGACGGTTCAGGAACCACAGCCGACGCTGCGCGAACGACAGCGGCACCCGCTCGGGCCGTTCCCGCACCGTGAGGGCCGTACGCCTGGCGTCGGCACGGTCCACGGCGGCCGCGATACCGGCCACCGTCGGGGTCTCGAAGAGGGTGGCGATCTCCAACTCGACACCGAGCACCGTCCGGACCCGGCTGACCAGCCGGACGGCGAGGAGGGAGTGCCCGCCGAGTGTGAAGAAGTCGTCGTCCACACCCACGCTGTCGAGCCCGAGCACGTCAGCGAAGGCCTCGCAGAGGATCTCTTCGCGGGCGTTGGCCGGGCCTCGGCCTGCGCCGGCCTGATACTCGGGTGCGGGGAGGGCCTTGCGGTCGAGCTTGCCGTTGACGGTCAGCGGGAGCTCGTCCAGGACGACGATCGCCGAGGGGACCATGTAGTCCGGCAGTCGGGCCGACAGGAACCGGGTGATGGAGTCGGGCAGTTCGGCCGTGTCGTCGTCTACTACGACGTAGCCGACCAGGCGCACGTCGCCCGGGGTGTCCTCGCGGGCGACGACAGCCGCGCGGGCCACCTGGGGGTGGGCGGCGAGGGCGGCCTGGACCTCACCCGGTTCGATCCTGAAGCCGCGTACCTTCACCTGCTCATCAGCGC
>NZ_JAIGQA010000295.1:0-5380 GCF_019733245.1 Streptomyces sp. WAC04114 | reverse complement strand
CAGGCGTTCGTCCTGTACTCGTCGGTGTCGGGTCTGCTGGGTACGGCGGGGCAGGCGAACTACGCGGCCGGCAACGCGTTCCTGGACGCGCTGGCGGCACACCGCCGGGCTGCGGGCCTCCCCGCGATCTCCCTCGCCTGGGGCCTCTGGGAGGAGACCAGTACCATCACCGGTCACCTCGCCGAGGCGGACCTGCGCCGTCTGGCGCGCTCCGGCCTGCTGCCGCTGGCCACCGACGACGCGATGGCCCTCTTCGACGCCGCCCCTGCCACCGGCGAGAGCGTCCTCGCCGTCACCCGGCTCGACACCCGGGCGATCCGCGCGCTGGGCGACGGGGTACCGCCGCTCCTCTCCGGACTCGTCCGCGCCACCGGCGCCCGCCGTCCGGCGGCCTCGGGCGACGCCTCCGTCGGCCGTCCGGAGGGCCAGGGTCTCGCCGAGCGGCTCGCCGCCCTGGCCGCGCCCGAGCGGGAACGGGCGCTGGTGGACCTCGTCCGCGGCCGGGTGGCCGCCGTCCTCGGGCATGCCGACCACACGGCGATCGACGCCGACCGGCCGGTCCAGGAACTCGGCTTCGACTCCCTGACCGCCGTCGAGCTGCGCAACCAGCTCGCCACCGAGACGGGACTGCGGCTGCCGACCACCCTCGTCTTCGACCAGCCCACGCCGAGGGCGCTCGCCTCGTACCTGGGCGACCGCCTCACGGTCGAGGAGACCGCGCCGGACGAACCGGTCCTCGCGGAACTGGCCCGGCTCGAAGCCGCCATCGAGGCGGCCGTCACCGACGCGTCCGCCCACGGCCGGATCACCGCCCGACTGCGCGAACTCCTCGACGCCGCCGACAGCGCGGCAGGGGCCCCGGCCGGCACCTCGACCCAGGACCGGGGCGACGACCGGGGCGACGACCTGGACTCGGCCACCGACGACGAACTGTTCGCCCTCGTCGACGAGCTGAACTGAGCGACGAACTGACCTGAGCGACGAACTGACCTGAGCCACACCGCCCACTTCGGCACCGAACACCACACGACACACGGGAGTTGACACACCATGGCGGGCGAGGACAAGCTCCGCGACTACCTGAAGAAGGCCGTCGCCGATGCCCGTGAGGCACGCCGGCAGCTGCGGGACATCGAGGACAGGCGGCGCGAGCCGATCGCGATCGTGGGCATGGCCTGCCGCTACCCCGGCGGCGTGTCCTCGCCCGACGACCTGTGGCGCCTCGTGGCCGACGGCATCGACGCCGTCGGCGGATTCCCCGGCAACCGGGGCTGGGACGTGGACGGCCTCTACGACCCGGACCCCGACCGCACGGGCACCTCGTACGCCCGTGAAGGCGGATTCCTCTACGACGCCGACCAGTTCGACCCGGCCTTCTTCGGGATGTCGCCGCGCGAGGCCATGGCGATCGACCCGCAGCAGCGGCTGCTGCTGGAGACCGCCTGGGAGGCGTTCGAGCACGCCGGCATCGACGCCACCGCCCTGCGCGGCTCGGACACCGGCGTGTTCACGGGCCAGATGTACAACGACTACGGCTCACGCCCCCACCTGCCGCCGGAGGACTTCGAGGGCTACCTGTTCAGCGGCAGCGCCGGCAGCATCGCCGTCGGCCGGCTCTCCTACACCTACGGCTTCGAGGGCCCGGCGGTCTCCGTCGACACGGCCTGCTCGTCCTCGCTGGTCGCCCTGCACCTCGCGGTCAACGCGCTGCGCAACGGCGAGTGCTCGGTCGCCCTGGCCGGCGGCGTCACGGTGATGTCGACACCGGTGGCCTTCCTGGAGTTCTCCCGCCTGCGCGGTCTCTCGCCGGACGGCCGCTGCAAGTCGTTCGCGGCCGGAGCCGACGGTGTGGCCTGGTCGGAGGGGGCCGGTGTTCTCGTCGTCGAGCGGCTTTCGGACGCGGTGCGCAACGGGCACCGGGTGCTGGCGGTGGTGCGGGGCAGTGCGGTGAATCAGGACGGTGCTTCGAACGGTCTGACGGCGCCGAACGGCCCGTCGCAGGAGCGTGTCATCCGTCAGGCCCTGGAGAACGCCCGTCTGGCTCCGGCCGAGGTGGATGCGGTGGAGGCGCACGGCACGGGCACCCGGCTGGGCGACCCGATCGAGGCGCAGGCGCTGTTGGCGACGTACGGCCAGGACCGCGAACAGCCGCTGCTGCTCGGGTCGTTGAAGTCGAACATCGGGCATGCTCAGGCCGCCGCGGGTGTGGGCGGTGTGATCAAGATGGTGCAGGCGATGCGGCACGGTGTGCTGCCGCGGACGCTGCACGTGGACGAGCCGTCGCCGTTCGTTCAGTGGGACACGGGTGCGGTCGAGTTGCTGACCGAGGAACGTGACTGGCCCGCCCGAGAGAACGCGCCGCGCCGCGCGGGTGTCTCCTCCTTCGGATTCGGCGGCACCAACGCGCATGTGGTGGTCGAGGAGTTCGTCACCGCGCAGGACGACGAGGCCGAGCGGCCGGAGCCGTCCGGGCCCGTACCGTTCGTGCTGTCCGCGCGGGACGAGGCGGCGCTGCGCGCCCAGGCCCGGCGCCTGCACGACCACGTCGACCGCCATCCCGAGCAGTCCCTCGCGGACCTCGGCTGGTCACTCGGCACCCGCCGGGCCCGGCACGGCCGTGGCGCCGTGGTGGTCGCCCGGCACCGAGCCGAACTGCTCGACGGACTCGCCGCGCTGAGCCGCGGTGAGACCACCCAGGCCGCGCAGCGCACCCCCGCGTCACCGCGCGGCAAGACCGCCTTCCTGCTGACCGGGCAGGGCGCCCAGCGCCTCGGCATGGGCCGCGAACTGTACGAGTTCTCGCCGGTGTTCGCGGCGGCCCTCGACGAGGTGTGCGCCCACCTGGACCCCGAACTCATGCGCCCGCTGAAGTCGGTGCTCTTCGCCGCCGAGGACAGCGCGGACGCGGCGCTGCTCGACCAGACGGCGTTCACCCAGACCGCGCTGTTCGCCCTGGAGACCGCGCTGTTCCGCCTCGCCGAACACCACGGTCTCACCCCGGACTTCCTGCTCGGCCACTCGATCGGCGAGGTCACCGCCGCCCACCTCGCGGGCGTGCTCGACCTGTCCGACGCCTGTGTGCTGGTGGCCGAACGCGGCCGGCTGATGCAGGCCGCCCGGGAGGGCGGCGCCATGGCCGCCGTCGAGGCCGGAGAGGACGCGGTGCGCGCCGCGCTCGCCCCCTACGGCGACCGGGTCGCGGTCGCCGGCGTCAACGGGCCGCGATCCACCGTCATCTCGGGTGACGCCGACGCCGTGGACGAGCTCGCCGCCCGGTTCAAGAAGGAGGGCGCCCGGGTCAAGCGCCTCCCCGTCAGCCACGCCTTCCACTCGCCGCACATGGACGAGATCCTGGACGAGTTCCGCGCGATCGCCCAGGACCTCACCTTCCACGAACCGCGCATCCCCGTCGTCTCCAACGTCACCGGCGCGCTGGCCACCGTCGAGGAACTCGCCTCGCCCGACTACTGGGCCCGGCACATCCGCGAGGCCGTCCGCTTCCTCGACGGCGTGCGCCTCCTGGAGGCGGCCGGTGTCACCGAGTGGCTCGAACTCGGCCCCGACGGGGTACTGAGCGCCCTGGTCGCCGAGTCCCTGGAACAGCCCTCCGGCGTCGTGGCGCCCGTCCTGCGCAGGGGCCGCTCCGAGCCGGAGGTGTGCGCCGCCGCCCTCGGGCTGCTCGCCGCGCGCGGCGCCGACCTCCGCTGGGACACCCTCTTCCCCGGGGCGCACGGCACCGACCTGCCGCTCTACGCGTTCCAGCGGCAGCGCTACTGGCTGGACGCGCCGACCACCGTCACGGACGCCGCGGGCTTCGGGCTCGTGGCGGCCGACCACCCGCTGCTCGGCGCCGCCGTCCCGCTGGCCGACCGCGACGAACACGTTCTCACCGGACGCCTGTCACGCGGCACGCACCCCTGGCTGACGGAACACGCCGTCTCCGGCACCGTGCTCGTGCCCGGCACCGGACTGCTCGAACTCGCCCTCCGGGCAGGCGAACAGCTCGGCGCCGCCACGATCGAGGAACTCACCCTCGCGGCCCCCCTGGTGCTGCCCGAACGCGGCGGCGTGCACCTCCAGGTCTCCGTCGGCGCCGAGGACACCGACGCGACCCGCCCGGTGCGCATCCACGCCCGGCCGCACGGCGACCCCGGCCACGACGGAACCTGGACCCTGCACGCCTACGGCACCCTGAGCGCCGGCGCCGGCGCGGCCGGGGCCTCCCTCACGGCCTGGCCCCCCGCCGGAGCCCGCGAGATCGACCTCACCGGCGTCTACCAGCGTCTCGCCGAGCAGGGCTACACCTACGGGCCCGCGTTCCGCAACCTGCGCCGGCTGTGGACGGTCGGCGACGACCTCTGCGCCGAGGTCGCCCTCGACGACGGCCGGCGCGGCGAGGCACGCCGGTTCACCCTCCACCCGGCCCTGCTCGACGCCGCCCTGCACCCGCTGCTCCCCGGAGTCGCCGGTGACGACGGCCGGGCGGTGCTGCCGTTCTCCTGGGCCGGAGTGAGCGCGACCGCCACGGGCGCGTCCGTGCTGCGGGTCCGGCTCGCCGGAGCGGCGGCGCACGAGGCCGCGAACGGCGGTTCCACGACGGTCGCGCTCACCGTGGCCGACGGCTCGGGCGCACCGGTCGCCGAGGTGGCGGAACTGACCCTGCGCCCACTGTCCGCCGAGTCGCTGCGCACCGCCGGCACCGGCTCCACCGACGGCCTGCTCAAGGTCGAGTGGAGCAGCCCGGCCACCGCGGAGGCCACGGCCGACCTCACCACCTGGGCGGTCCTCGGTTCCGCACGAGACCTCGGCCTGCCGGACGGCACGGCCCGCTCCTACGCGGACTTCGGTGCGCTGGCCCGGGACGTCGAGGCGGGCGCCCCCGCGCCCACGGTCGTCCTCGCTCCCCACTTCTCCGACCCCGTCGGCGAGACGCTGCCGGACACCGCCCGGGGGGCGGCCCACCAGGCGCTCGTCCAGGTGCAGGAGTGGCTCGCGGGCGACCGGTTCGCGGACACCCGCCTCGTGGTCACCACCAGGGGCGCCGTGGCCACCGCGGCCGACGAGGACGTCACCGACCTGGCCCACGCCCCGCTCTGGGGCCTGCTGCGCACGGCACAGTCGGAGAGCCCCGGCCGCATCCAGCTGCTGGACTTCGACGGCACGGACACAGCTGCCCTCACCGCCGCGGTCGCTTCGGGTGAGGCGCAGGTGGCGGTGCGGTCGGGTGGGTTGGTGGTGCCGAGGCTGCGGAGTGCGGTGCCGGGTGAGGGTGGTGCGGTCGCCTGGGGTGAGGGCCCGGTGCTGGTGACCGGTGGCACCGGTGGTCTGGGTGCTGTGGTGGCCCGGCATCTGGTGACGGTGCACGGGGTGCGCTCACTGG
>NZ_JAIGQA010000294.1:0-5425 GCF_019733245.1 Streptomyces sp. WAC04114 | reverse complement strand
GTCCAGGGGGGAGCCGGGGAGGCGTTCGAGTCGGGTGATCGCCTGTGTGGCCGCCGTCTGGGGGGCGACCAGGCCGAAGGGCACGTCCTTGGGTTTCGGGTCGTGCAGCGCTCCCACGTACGAGGCGATGAACAGCAGCTGTAGCGCGATCACACCGACGATGAGCAGGGTGGCCCGCGGGGTGACGGCGTCTCTCACCTCGGCGAGGAACGAGCTGTGCGGCATGGCTCCACGGTCGGGGTGTTCGGGGTGTTTCCGCAGGTGGGGCGGGGCCGAACGGATGTCGCACATACATTCGAGGATGGGGGTATGGTGGGGGTGAGGTCGTTGGGAACAGATGTTCGAGAGCTGGTGTGGCTCACGAGTACGGGAGGTGCGTGTGCCGGGGTTCACGCATCTGCACACCGTCTCCGGATTCTCGTTGCGCTATGGAGCCTCGCACCCGGAGCGGCTGGCCGAGCGTGCCTCCGAGCGGGGCATGGACGCCCTGGCCCTGACCGATCGCGACACGCTCGCCGGTGCGGTCCGGTTCTCGAAGGCCTGCGGGAAGGCGGGGGTCCGGCCGCTGTTCGGGGTCGATCTGGCGGTGGCGGGTACGGAGCCCAGGGTCGAGCGGCGGCGGCGGACCCCGGTGCGGGGTGGTGCCTTTGTCGACGAGTCGGCTCCCCGCGTGACCTTTCTCGCCCGGGACGGTGCCCGGGGGTGGGGGGAGCTGTGCCGGCTCGTCTCGGCTGCCCATGAGGGGGAGGGGCCACCCCTGCTGCCCTGGGGGCGCAATCATGCCGAGGGGCTGACCGTGCTGCTCGGGCCCGCGTCGGACGTCGGGCGCGCCCTGGCCGCGGGGCGGCCCGACCGGGCGGCGCGGCTGCTCGTGCCCTGGCGGGAGGTCTACGGCGACGACCTGCGTCTGGAGGCCGTCTGGCACGGCCGGGAGGGTACGGGGCCGGGGTCGCTGCGGCTGGCCGCCCGTACCGTCGGGTTCGCCGCCGAGCAGCGCATCCGGCCCGTGCTCACCAACGCGGTGCGGTACGCCGACCCGGGGCTCGGGCCGGTCGCCGACGTGCTGGACGCCGCCCGGCGGCTGGTGCCCATCGACCCGGCCAAGGGGCTGGACTCCGGGGCGGCCTGGCTCAAGGGCGCCGGGGACATGGCCGGTGTGGCGGAGCGGATCGTGGAGGCCGCGGGGTTCCGGCGGGAGACGGCTCACCGGCTGGTGGAGCAGACCCAGGCCACGGCCGCCGAGTGCCTGGTCGACCCCGAGGACGATCTCGGGATCGGCACCGTCCACTTTCCCGAGCCGCATCTGGTCGGCGCGGGGCACCGCACCGCCCAGCGGACCCTGGCCTCGCGGGCGGCGGCCGGGATGGTGCTGCGCGGGTACGACCGGCGGCGGGAGTACTGGGAGCGGATGCACCACGAGCTGGACATCATCGCCCACCACGGGTTCGCCTCCTACTTCCTGACCGTCTCCCAGGTGGTGGAGGACGTACGGATGATGGGCGTCCGGGTCGCCGCCCGCGGGTCCGGGGCCGGGTCGCTGGTCAACCATCTGCTCGGTATCGCGCACGCCGATCCGGTCGAGCACCGACTGCTGATGGAACGCTTCCTGTCGAAGGAGCGGGTCGTGCTGCCCGACATCGACATCGACGTGGAGTCCGCGCGCCGGCTGGAGGTCTACCGCGCGATCATCGACCGGTTCGGCACCGAGCGGGTCGCGACCGTCGCGATGCCGGAGACGTATCGCGTGCGGCACGCGATACGTGATGTGGGGGCTGCTCTGTCGATGGACCCGGCCGAGATCGACCGGGTCGCCAAGTCCTTTCCCCATATCCGGGCGAGGGATGCCCGTGCGGCACTGGAGGAGCTGCCCGAGCTGCGCGCTCTGGCCGGGGAGAAGGAGAAGTACGGGAGGCTGTGGGAGCTGGTCGAGGCGCTGGACGCCCTGCCGCGCGGGGTGGCCATGCATCCGTGCGGGGTGCTGCTGTCGGATGCCTCGCTGCTCGCGCGTACGCCGGTCATGCCGACCAGTGGCGAGGGCTTTCCGATGTCGCAGTTCGACAAGGACGACGTCGAGGACCTCGGGCTGCTGAAGCTCGACGTGCTGGGTGTGCGGATGCAGTCGGCCATGGCGCACGCGGTGGGTGAGGTGGAGCGGGTGTCCGGGGTGCGGGTCGATCTGGACGCCCTGCCGCCGGGGGATCCGCAGACGTACCGGTTGGTCCAGTCCACCGAGACGCTCGGGTGCTTCCAGATCGAGTCGCCCGGTCAGCGGGATCTGGTCGGGCGGCTCCAGCCGGCCACGTTCCACGACCTCGTCGTCGACATCTCGCTGTTCCGGCCCGGGCCGGTCGCCGCCGACATGGTGCGGCCGTTCATCGAGGCACGGCACGGGCGGGCGCCGATCCGTTATCCGCACCCTGATCTGGAGGAGCCGCTGCGGGACACGTACGGGGTGGTCGTCTTCCACGAGCAGATCATCGACATCGTCGACATCATGACCGGCTGCGGGCGCGGCGAGGCGGACCGGGTGCGGCGCGGGCTGTCGGACGCGGAGTCGCAGGCGCGGATCAAGGTGTGGTTCGCGCAGCACGCGGCGGCCCGGGGGTATGACGCGGAAACGATTCAGCGGACCTGGGAGATCGTCGAGGCCTTCGGCAGTTACGGCTTCTGCAAGGCGCACGCGGTTGCCTTCGCCGTGCCGACGTACCAGTCGGCGTGGCTGAAAACGCATCATCCGGCCGCCTTCTACGCGGGGCTGCTCACGCACGATCCCGGGATGTACCCGAAGCGGCTGCTGCTGGCGGACGCGCGGCGGCGGGGGGTGCCGGTGCTGCCGTTGGACGTGAACGCGTCGGGGGTCGCACACCGTATCGAACTGGTGTCCGGTAAATGGGGGCTGAGGCTGGCCCTCTCCGATGTCCACGGCATCAGTGAGGCCGAGGCGGCGCGGATCGCCGAGGGGCAGCCCTACGACTCACTGGTCGACTTCTGGGAGCGGGGCCGGCCCAGCCGTCCACTGGCCCAGCGGCTCGCGCAGGTGGGAGCGCTGGACGCGTTCGGCGCCAACCGCCGCGATCTGCAACTGCATCTGACCGAGCTGCACCGGGGCGCCCGCGCCGACGGGTTCCGCGGCCAAGGATCCGATGGAGCAGCGGAAGATCCGCATGTCCACGGGGTACGAGATGCACCCCTGGGCCGATCTGCGTCCGGCGGGCGAAGGACCCGCGAACACAAGGAAGTTGTGGCACCAGAGTCCGGGGAGTGCGGGATGACCATCCTCTGCGTACGTTTCCAGCTGCCTCCGACGAGCGAGGCGGATCTGCCCCATCTGCTCGGGATGCTCGAGGAGTTCACCCCCGTCGTCCAGGCCCTGCCACCGGACGGTGCGCTGGCCGACCTGCGCGGCGCCGAGCGGTACTTCCGGCGCGACGCCGTCGAACTGGCCTCGGTGATCCGGGTGCGGTCGCTCGCGCTGCACGGCGTCGACTGCGTGATCGGGGCCGGGCCCGGGCCGATGCTGGCCCGGATGGCGCTGAGCGACGCGGCCCCCGGGGTGACGCGTACGGTGCCCGACGAGCCGGACGCCATCGCGGAGTTCCTCGCGGACAAGCCCGTCGCCGCGCTGCCCGGCGTGGGCACCGCGACCGCCCGCACGCTGGGCGACTACGGCCTCGACACCCTCGGCCGGGTCGCCGCCGCGCCGCTGTCCACACTGCAACGGCTGATCGGCGCGAAACCCGGCCGTGACCTGCGCGAGAAGGCGAACGGCGTCGACCGCGGCCGGGTCGTGCCGAACGCCGTCTCCCGGTCCCTCGCGACGGAACGCCCCTTCGGGCGCGACGAGCTGGACCCGGAGCGGCACCGCCGGGCGCTGCTGTCGGCCGCCGAGGAGATCGGCGCCCGGCTGCGCGCCCTGGAGAAGGTCTGCCGCACGCTCACCCTCACCGTGCGCTACGCCGACCGGTCCGCCACCACCCGCAGCCGCACCCTGGCCGAACCGACCGCGCACTCCCCGGCGCTGACCAGGGCCGCGTACGGCATGTACGAGGCGCTCGGGCTGCAGCGGGCCCGGGTGCGGGCCGTCGCCCTGCGCGCCGAGGGGCTCGACCCCGCCGATCGGGCCTCCCACCAGCTGACCTTCGATCCGGTGGACGAGAAGGTCCGCCGTATCGAGGAGGTCGCGGACCAGGCGCGCGCGAAGTTCGGGCCGCGGGCGGTGATGCCCGGGGGACTAGGGGGGCGGGCGGCGTAGCTCCCTGCCCGTGACGTCAGTTGGCCCATGGCGGCACGATGCGGGTGCCGTCGGCCAGCCGCGCCTCCAGGCCGATGGAAGTGGTGACCCAGGAGTACGCGGTCCTGTTGGTCGGGTTCTCGACGGTCAGGGTGGCGCCGGGGTTGATGATCACCGTGTCGCCCGCGGCGATCCGCTCGGTGTGGCCGTCGAGGGTGATCAGCAGCTCGCCGTCGAGCAGATGGAAGATCTCCTCCCGGCTGACCGTGTGCGCGGGCGCCTTGAGGCCGGCCGGGATCTCACCGCGCCAGGCGCACAGCTCCTTGCTGCCGCTGCCCGGGGTGGCGTACGAGACGAAACGGGCGCCGTGGATCTCGTGGACGACGGCTTCGGACGATCGGACGATGGGCACGATACCTCCAAGTGGTCAAGTAGCTTGACCATATAGTCAAGCCGCTTGACCGTCACGTCAAGGGTGTTTCAATGCATGCGTGCAGAACTCCGAGGCCATGGCCCTGTCCGCCGCCCTGCTCGCCGTCGCCGGCGGGCTCACCCAGCGCATCCACGAGGGCGTGCTCGCCCGCGGCTTCGAAGGGGTGCGGCCCGCGCACGGTTTCGCCTTCGCCCGGCTCGCCCCGGACGGCGCCACGGCCACCGACCTCGCCGCCCATCTGGGCGTGACCAAGCAGGCCGCGAGCCAGCTCGTCGACGAGATGGTGCGCAAGGGGTACGCCGAGCGGCGGCCGCATCCCGAGGACGCGCGGGCGCGGCTGATCGTGCTGACCGAGCGGGGGTGGGCCTGCACCCGGGCCGCGGAGGAGGCGGCAGCGGAAGCCGTGCGCGAGTGGGGGGATCTGCTGGGGGAGCGGGAAGTGTGCGCGCTGGGGCGGCAGTTGCTGCGCATCGCACCGCACGGGCCCATCCGGCCCGCCTGGTGAAGGCGTGTAGGCCGGGGTCTCGCGCGCCGGTTATCGCTGCAAGTTTTACTGACGCGTAACTTCCCAGTTTGACTACTCGCCCGTAACTTGACGAGTGAACAGCATCCTCGTGATCCGGATCACAGGGCCCCGTCCCGTCGCATCCCCCTTGAGCCGCAAGGAGATCACCCGATGCTGCCCTGGAAGCGAGTGCTCAGACCCCTGTCCGCGCTGCTGCTGACCGCCGCCGCCCTCACCGTCCCCGCCACCACCGCCC
>NZ_JAIGQA010000293.1:0-5499 GCF_019733245.1 Streptomyces sp. WAC04114 | reverse complement strand
ACCCCAGACCGTCCACCCACGTCGGACCCACCCCGGCCCAGCACCCGCCCGGTGGCCGTCCCGACGGTGCGCTCGGGAACCGGTCCCTGGCCGACGGCGGGCCGTCGCGGCACGGCGATGTCCACGCCGTCACCCCGGGGCTCCGGTCGCCGCTCACGCTCGTGCCCGGTGACGCGGCCCGCACCCACGCGGCCGGCAGCCAGGGCGGCCACCAGAGCATCCCCCTCTTCCCCGGCTAGCACGGGCAGACCGCCGAGGCTTCCCCGCCGTCGGCCCGCCCTCTGTGGCGGAGAGATCCCCCAGCTCTTCACGAGAGTCCCGCCCCGGACGACCGAAAGCCGTCGGTGGTCCGAGGCCGAAACCTCGTGGAGGGGTCGGTCGGTCCCCATTGGGGTGGGGACCACTCGACCCGAGCCCCGGAGAGCCGGGCCCCGAACAGGGCCCTCGCGCTCCTCCTGGGGTGTCCGGCGGGCCTCACCGGGTCAACCCCAACCCGGTGAGGCCCCTCACCCGCTCCTCACACCCGGCACGCCGTGCCAGAGAGCGCGGCATCATGTGACAGGTATCACCGCTCAGGTGTGACCCTCGATTTAGAGGCCTCCCGGAAGCAGCGATAACCTGCGAGACGGACATGCCGCGCGCTCGGACACCGTGTGCGCCTCCCTTGTGACAGACAGCGGACGTCACGTTGCCCTCGCGGCACGCCCACGCAGACAACGAACCGCGAGATCACTGATAGGGACGGAAGCGCGTGGACCTGTTCGAGTACCAGGCGAGGGACCTCTTCGCCAAGCACGATGTACCGGTGCTGGCCGGTGAAGTCATCGACACGCCTGAGGCGGCCCGCGCAGCCACCGAGCGCCTCGGTGGCAAGTCCGTCGTCAAGGCCCAGGTGAAGGTCGGTGGCCGCGGCAAGGCCGGCGGCGTGAAGCTGGCTGCGACCCCCGACGAGGCGGTCGAGCACGCCACCAACATCCTCGGCATGGACATCAAGGGCCACACGGTCCACAAGGTGATGATCGCCGAGACGGCCCCGGAGATCGTGGAGGAGTACTACGTCTCCTTCCTCCTGGACCGTGCCAACCGCACCTTCCTCTCCATCGCGTCCGTCGAGGGCGGCGTGGAGATCGAGGAGGTGGCGGAGACCCGCCCCGAGGCCGTCGCCAAGACGCCGATCGACGCCAACGTGGGTGTGACCCCCGAGGTCGCCCGCCAGATCGTCCAGGCCGCGAACTTCCCGGCCGAGGTCGCCGACAAGGTCGAGAACGTCCTGGTCACCCTGTGGAAGACCTTCATCGAAGAGGACGCGCTCCTCGTCGAGGTCAACCCGCTGGCCAAGGTCGCCTCCGGTGACGTCATCGCCCTGGACGGCAAGGTCTCCCTCGACGAGAACGCCGAGTTCCGTCAGCCGGAGCACGAGGCCCTCCAGGACAAGGACGCGGCCAACCCGCTCGAGGCCGCCGCCAAGGAGAAGAACCTCAACTACGTCAAGCTCGACGGTGAGGTCGGCATCATCGGCAACGGCGCGGGTCTCGTCATGAGCACCCTGGACGTCGTCGCGTACGCCGGTGAGGCGCACGGCGGCGTGAAGCCGGCCAACTTCCTCGACATCGGTGGTGGCGCCTCCGCCGCCGTCATGGCGAACGGCCTGGAGATCATCCTCGGCGACCCGGACGTCAAGTCCGTCTTCGTCAACGTCTTCGGTGGCATCACCGCCTGTGACGAGGTCGCCAACGGCATCGTCCAGGCGCTGCAGCTGCTCAAGGACAAGGGCGAGGAAGTCACCAAGCCCCTGGTCGTCCGTCTGGACGGCAACAACGCGGAGCTCGGGCGCAAGATCCTCTCCGACGCCAACCACCCGCTGGTTCAGCGCGTGGACACCATGGACGGAGCGGCCGACAAGGCCGCCGAGCTCGCGGCTGCGAAGTAAGGGACGAGGGACTAAACAGCCATGGCTATCTTCCTCAACAAGGACAGCAAGGTCATCGTCCAGGGCATGACCGGTGCCACGGGCATGAAGCACACCAAGCTCATGCTGGCCGACGGCACGAACATCGTCGGTGGCGTGAACCCCCGCAAGGCGGGCACGTCCGTCGACATCGACGGCACCGAGATCCCGGTCTTCGGCACGGTCGCCGAGGCCATGGAGAAGACGGGCGCCAACGTGTCCGTCCTCTTCGTCCCGCCGGCCTTCGCCAAGGCGGCCGTCGTCGAGGCCATCGACGCCGAGATCCCGCTCGCGGTCGTCATCACCGAGGGCATCGCCGTCCACGACTCGGCCGCGTTCTACGCCTACGCCGTGTCCCAGGGCAACAAGACCCGGATCATCGGCCCGAACTGCCCCGGCCTCATCACGCCGGGCCAGTCCAACGCCGGCATCATCCCGGGCGACATCACCAAGCCGGGCCGCATCGGTCTGGTCTCGAAGTCGGGCACGCTGACGTACCAGATGATGTACGAGCTGCGTGACATCGGTTTCTCCTCCGCCGTCGGCATCGGCGGTGACCCGGTCATCGGCACGACCCACATCGACGCGCTCGCCGCGTTCGAGGCCGACCCCGACACCGACCTGATCGTGATGATCGGTGAGATCGGTGGCGACGCCGAGGAGCGGGCCGCGGCCTTCATCAAGGAGAACGTGAAGAAGCCGGTCGTCGGCTACGTCGCGGGCTTCACCGCGCCCGAGGGCAAGACCATGGGCCACGCCGGCGCCATCGTCTCCGGCTCCTCCGGCACGGCCGCCGCGAAGAAGGAGGCCCTCGAGGCCGCCGGCGTCAAGGTCGGCAAGACGCCGACCGAGACGGCCAAGCTGGCGCGCGAGATCCTCGCGGGCTGAACCACGCCGTAGAGCTGCATCCCGCCCGACGGCTGGATGACACCCGACGGCTGGATGACACCGGACGGCTGAGCCGCGGAGCTGTAGCTCATCGGTGGGCCCGCCCCCTGCACAGGGGGCGGGCCCACCGCCGTTTCCGCGCTCCCTCAGCGGCCCACCGCCGTTTCCGCGCTCCCGCGGCCCGGCCGGTCACCGCGGCTGCGGGCGCAGTCGGTCCGGGCCCTTCTGTTCCTCCTTGCGCAGCTTCGCGCGCAGTTCCTGCTCCGACTCCGACAGTGGCCCGGGCGCGACCGGCGGGGGTACGCCCTGAACCGTCTCTCCCGGCGGTACCGAAGGCTCGTAGTGGGTGGGGGCCGTGCGGACGGTGAGGGCCGTGGTGCCGATCAGGGCCACCGTGAAGGCGATGGCGGCCCGGGTCCAGAACCGGGCCCTGCGTTCCCCGCCCTTCCGCACGACGGGCGGTTTCGCGGCCCGCAGCCGCTCGGTGGAGGCCAGCTCGACCAGCCGCCAGTGCAGTGTTTCCGGGTCCGCCAGCTCCGGCAGGCGCTCGGCGAGCGCCTCGCGTGCGTGCGCCAGCCGGTTCACGGCCGCGCGGGTGCTCGCCTCCGTCTCCGCCGCCGTCTCCGGCAGGCCGAGACCGACGCCGTCGTAGAGCACCAGCGTGCGGCGGTAGGACGGCGGGAGCTTCAGCAGGGTGTCCATCAGTGCCCGGTCGAACGCGTCGGGCGGTGGCGGCTCGGGATGCCGGTGGCGCAGCCGGAGCCGGTGCCACGGCGAGAGGGCGCACTCGTAGGCCATCGCGCGCACCCAGCCCGCCGGGTCGCGGTCGCGGGCCACCTCGGGCCAGCGCTGCCAGGCGATCTGGAAGGCCCGCTCCACCGACTCCCGGGCCAGTTCACGGCGGCCGGTCAGCAGATAGGTCTGCCGGACGAGCGCGGGTGCGCAGAAGGCGTACAGCGCGTCGAAGGCCTGATCGGGGGTCAGCGCGGTGATGGCGTCGTCCGGGCGGCGCACGGGTGTCGTACGCCGGCGCTCGGTGAGGATGACGTGGTGTGCGTGCGGGACGGCGCTGCGGTTGTGGTGCGTGGCGGGGGAGTGGCCGTGGTCAGGGACGGTCGCGGGGCCGCGTCCCCGGTCCTTCGCGGCGGACGGTCGCTTCCGGTCGTCGGCGGCGGTCTTGCGCCGGGCCCGGGCGGTTCGCCGGGAGACCGCGGCCGGGGGTGCCGGCTCGGGGGTGTCGTCATCGAGGGCGTCGTCATCGACGGCGTCGTCGAGGGCGTCGTCCTGAGGTGGCGTCACCTCCGACTCGTCGCCCAGCGAGTTGAGCAGCTTCGCGTACTTCTCCCCTTTGCGGCCGCGCGGCGTGACCCGGCCGGTCTCCCAGCCGCGCACCGTCTCACCGGTGACGCCCACCCGGGAGGCCAGCTGAGCCCGCGTCAGCGAGGCTGCCTCGCGCAGGCGTCGGCGTTCCTTGGGCGGAGGGAGCGGGAGGGCAGGGCTCTGCGTCACAGGGCGCCCCTCCGTCCGGAAAAGTACATAAACGTATTTTTAGCGACACAGCGAGAGTTCGCCTGTTACGCCGGTAAAGCGTGTGTCGTTGGGAGCATGGCGGGCGTGACCGAGATGACCGCTCGCCGACGTTCGCCGTCACCCCTGCTCACCCGGATGCGTGACCGCTCGCCCGGACTCGTCGGTGGCCTCACGGATGGCGCCCTCGCAGCGGGCCTCGGGCTCGCGTCGTTCGCCGTGCTCGTGATGCTGCTGTGGATCCTCTCGCCGTACCCGGACAGCGGGCCCGGCGGCGCCATGCGCGTGGCGGCGGCGCTGTGGCTGCTGGCGCACGGTGCCGAGCTGGTCCGCACCGACACGCTCTCCGGTGTCCCCGCCCCCCTGGGCCTCCCGCCCCTGCTGCTGCTCGCCCTGCCCGTGTGGCTGCTGCACCGGGCGGGACGGGACACCACGGACGGCGGAGGAGAAGACGAGGACGACTACGAGAGCGACGACGACTACGAGAGCGACCACGAGCGGGGCCTCGCCGTCGCCGCGAGCCGGCCCCTGGCCTCCCCCCGCACCGCGTGGACGGGCGTCGTCCTCGGCTACCTCGCCGTCGCCGTGCCCGCCGCCCTCTACGCCGCCGGGGGCGTGCTGCGGCCGTCGTGGGTGTGGACCGGGGTGTGCGTCCCGCTGGTCGCCGGCGTGGCAGCGGGGGCGGGCGTGTGGTCGGCGTACGGCCCTCCGGGGCGGCCGCTGCGGCGGTTGCTGGGCGTGCTGCCGGCGGGAGTACGCCCGCTGGTGCTCGGCCCGGACGGACGCCCCGGCGTGGCAGCCCGGGCCTCGGCGGCCGGGGCGGCGGTGCTCCTCGCGGGTGGTGCGCTGCTGGTGGTGGGGTCGCTGGCGTGGCACGGTGCGGCGACCCAGGCCTCGCTGCTCCGGCTGACCGAGGGGTGGTCGGGGCGGTTCGCCGTGCTGCTGCTGTGCGTGGCGCTGCTCCCGAACGCGGCGGTGTGGGGCGCCGCCTACGCCCTCGGGCCGGGTTTCGCCCTGGGCGCCGGCCACGCGGTCGGCCCGCTGGCCTCGTCGCCGGCCCCGCTCCTGCCGCCGTTTCCGCTGCTGGCTGCGGTACCGGAGCTGTCCCTTATACCCCTCTGACGCTGCCGACGATA
>NZ_JAIGQA010000292.1:0-5644 GCF_019733245.1 Streptomyces sp. WAC04114 | reverse complement strand
CCAGCCCCCCGTCCCCGACGCCACCGCCAGTCGCGGCGGTGTGCCGTCAGCCCGCCGCACCTGCCGCTGCCCGCACTCCCCGCGCAGCTGCCGAACCGCCTCCACCAGCAGGAACAGCCCCCGCATCCCGGGATGCTGGGCGGAAAGACCGCCTCCGTCGGTGTTCACCGGCAGCTCACCGCCCTCGACCCGCAGCCGCCCCTTCTCCACGAACGCCCCGCCCTCGCCCTTGCCGCAGAAGCCGAGGTCCTCCAGCGTCACCAGCGTCATGTAGGTGAACGCGTCGTAGATCTCGGCGACCTCGATCTCCGCCGGCCGCACCCCCGCCCGCTCGAACGCCAGCCGCCCGCTCACCGCCGCCGGCGACACCGTGAAGTCCGGCCACTCGGACATCGCCGCGTGCGACACGGACTCCCCGCTCCCCAGCACCCACACCGGCGACGTACGGCAGTCCCGGACGTACTCCTCGGCCACCAGCAGCACCGCCGCCCCGCCGTCGGAACGGACGCAGCAGTGCAGTTTGGTGAAGGGGTCCGCGATCATCGGCCCGGACAGCACCTCGTCGACCGTGATCGGGGTGCGGAACATCGCCTCCGGGTTGAGCGCCGCGTTGGCCCGGGCCTGCACCGCCACCTCCGCCAGCTGCTCGATCGTCGTGCCGTACTCGATCATGTGGCGGCGGGCCGCCATGGCGTACTTGGCGATCAGGGTGTGGCCGTGGGGGACTTCGAACTGCATGGGTCCCCGGGTGCCGAAGGACAGCGTTCCGGTGCGGCGGCCGGCCCTGACGTCCGCCCGGGCCGTCGAGCCGTAGACGAGCAGCACCGCGCGCGCGTGCCCGGCCGCGACCGCGTCCGCCGCGTGGGCCGCCATGACCTCCCAGGTGGAGCCGCCCACGGAGGTGGAGTCGACCCAGGTGGGGCGCAGGCCCAGATACTCGGCGACCTCGACCGGCGCCAGGGTGCCGAGGCCCGCCGAGGCGAAGCCGTCGACCAGCGACCGGTCCAGGCCCGCGTCAGCCAGGGCGCGGCGGGCCGCCTGGGCGTGCAGTGCGTACGGGGTCGCGTCGTCCACCCGGCCGCAGTCCGAGAGGGCCACGCCGACGACGGCCACTTTCCTCCGCGCCACCATAAATCTGACGATACATCAGATTGCGGTGGGCGCGGCAGGGCTCTGGGCTTACCTGTTCCGCCGTCCTAATATGACGCACCGTCAGATGCGGAGAGAGGTGCCCCATGGACGCCCGCTTCACCGACGAACAGGACGAGATCCGCCGCACCCTGCGCGAGCTGCTCGGCAAGCGGTGCCGTCCGGAAGAGCTGCGGGCCGCCGTCGACACCCCGGCCGGACACGACCCCGCCCTGTGGACCATCCTCGCCGAGCAACTCGGTCTGCCCGGACTGGCCCTCCCGGCGACCTACGGCGGTGTCGGCTGCACGGCGACCGAACTGGCCCTGGCCTGCGAGGAGACGGGCCGCGCCCTCGCTCCCACCCCACTGCTCGCCACCGCCGTCCTCGCCACCCCGCTGCTGCTCGCCCTCGGCACCGACGCCCAGCGCGCCGACCTCCTGCCCCGCGTCACCTCCGGCGCACTCACCGCCGCCCTCGCCGTACCGGGGCCCGCCCTCACCACCGCCCTCGCGCTCACCGGCCACGACCGGCGCGGAGAGTGGGCCGGCGGGGGACGGGCCGGGGGTGTCCAGGCCCGGCGGACCGAGGACGGCTGGCAGCTGTACGGACAGGTCGACCAGGTCCTCGACGGGCACAGCGCCGGGCTGCTCGTGGTCGCGGCGCACACCGGGGGGTTCGCCCGCTCCCGCGTCCTGCTCTTCCTGGTGCGCGGTGACGCCGCCGGGCTCACTCGCGCACGGCGGACCGCGCTGGACGCCACCCGCCCGCAGGGGCGGATCCAACTACGCTACGTATCAGCCGAGTTGCTGGGGGACGAGACCGTCGACCCCCTTCCGGCCCTCGCCCGGCTCGGTGACACCGCCGCCGCCTGCCTGGCCGCCGAGGCCGTGGGGGCGGCCGGGCGGGTGCTGGAGCGGACCGTCGAGTACGTCGGGCAGCGTGAGCAGTTCGGCCGGCCGGTCGGCTCCTTCCAGGCGGTCAAGCACCGGCTGGCCGACGCGTACGTCCAGGTCCAGGCGGCCCGCTCGGCGGCGTACTACGCGGCCTGGGCGGCCGCCGCCGAAGCCACCGACAGCGCCACGGTCACCGCGACCGCGACCACACGCGAGGAGACCGCCGGCGCTCTCGCCCTCGCCCAGGCGCTCGACGCGCTGCACCGCGCCGCCGCCGAGGGGATTCAGTTGCACGGCGGCATCGGCTTCACCTGGGAGCACGAGGCTCATCTGTACTTCAAGCGTGCCGCGGGCGACGAGCTGCTGTTCGGGCCGGTGCACCGGCTGCGGGCGCACGCGGCCGACGCGGCACACGTCTTCGAGGAGGCCGGCCCATGAGGGGTGCGCGTGTGGTGCAGAAGGTGTCGTCGACCAGGGGCTTCGCCCGCGTGGCACCGCACGTGGTGCCCGCCCTCGACCGCGCCGTCCACCGGCTGACCAGGGGAAAGGTGCTGCTCAGCGCGCAACTGCTCCCCGGCGTGGTGCTGACCTCGACCGGGGCGCGCAGCGGACTGCCCCGCCGTACGCCCCTGGCCTGCATGCCCGAGGGCGGCGGGCGCTCCTGGATCCTCGTCGGGTCCAACTTCGGGCGGCCGGGGCACCCCGCGTGGAGTCACAACCTGCTCGCGCATCCCGACGCGGAGATCAGCTGGAAGGGCCGGGACGTCCCGGTCACGGCCCGGCTGCTGGCCGGGGAGGAACGGGCGGCGGCCTGGCGGGCGCTGCTGCGGTTCTGGCCGCCGTACGCGGCGTACCAGGCGCGGGTGGAGCGGGAGATCCGGGTGTTCCGGCTCGTACGGCGGTAGCCCGGGCGCGGAGAGCGCGACAGGCGGTGGTCCACCCGGGTGGACCACCGCCTGCCAGACAGGACGTGGAGGTAAGAGGCTGTCGCGCCGCGCTATTTCGTCGGCTTCCGGCCGGTGACGCCCAGGTGCACCAACAGGGCGAGGTTCGGCTTCAGTTCGGCCTGCTTCACGCCCCAGGAGGAGAAGCCCTTCTGGTGGGAGGCGACGGCCGCCAGCATCGCGACCAGCGAACCGGCGACGGCCGCCGGGTTCACGTCCTTGTCGACCCTGCCCTTGGCCTGGAGCTCGGCGACGGTGTCCGCCAGGGAGTTGTTGACCGAGTTGAGGATCTTCATCCGGAGTTTGTAGAAGCGCTTGTCGCCCTCGGCCGCGCCGAGATCGACGACCCGGAGGATGGCGTCGTTCTTGCGCCAGAACTCCAGGAAGCCGTCGACGAGTTCCTGCGCCGTCTGCCAGCCGGCCTTGCCGGTCCAGGAGCGGCCCTCCAGGAGCTCCGTCAACGCGGCGCCCTCGGAGGCCACTTGCTCGGCGATCTCCAGGACGGCGCCCTCGACGTCCGGGAAGTACTGGTAGAAGGTCGCGGGCGAAGTGCCCGCTTTCCGGGCGACATCGATGACTTTGACGTCCCGGTACGGGGAGGAGCTGAGCATCTCGCTGAGGCAGTCGAGCAGCTTCTGCCGGGTCGCCTGCCCACGTCGGCCGGCCACGCGGCCGTCGACGGTACGCACTTGTCCTGTCATGACGTCAGCTTACCGAGGCGTGATCGGGGCGCGATTCGGCCGACTGCAAATGGGGTGCAAGGAAGTGCCGGGGCTGGTGTGCCTGGTCTGCGGGGTGTGGCAGTCGCGGTTACGTTGGCGACATGGCCGAAAACAGGGCATCGGTGTACGGAGAGGGCGTCCCCTGCTGGGTGGACGCGCAGCTTGGCGACGTCGAGGCGGGCAAGCGGTTCTACGGTGAACTTTTCGGATGGACCTTCGAGGACGAGTGGTTCGGCTCCTTCACCGAGGCGCTGAAGGACGGCGAACCGGTGGCCGCCCTGGTCCGCAAGGTGGACGGGCGGCTGCCCACCGTCTGGACGGTGTACTTCGCGACCCCGGACGCCCCGGCCCTGGCCCGGCGCATCCGGGACGCGGGCGGGCAGATCGTCTCCCCGCCGGTGCCGGCCGGGGACCTGGGCGTCACCGCGCTCGTCACCGACCCCGAGGGCGCCGTCTTCGACCTGTGGCAGCCGGAGGAGCACCCCGGCTTCGGCAAGCGGCACGAGCCGGGCACCTTCGCCTGGGCCCAGCTGTACGCCCGGGACACCGAGGCGGCCAACGCCTTCTACGGCGACCTCTTCCGAGAGGCCCTGTTCGGGCCGGACGCCGAGCCCGACTTCGGCCGCGCCCCCGTCTCCGACGTGTATCCGGCCGAGATGCCGCCCCACTTCCTCGTGCACTTCGCCGTCGAGGACGTGGCGGCCGCGCTGGAGGACGTGAAGCGGCTCGGGGGCCGGGTTCAGGTCCCGCCTTTCGAGACGTCGTACGGCGAGGTCGCCGTCGTCACCGACAATCAGGGGGCGTCGTTCGCGCTGCTGCGCCGCTGACCAGTCAGGATTTGGTCATCGTTTGATGATTTCTATGCCGAGACATCCCATTTGTCACCCGGTTCGCAACCGGGGCTCCGGCCAGGAAGAATCAGGGTGCGTGCCGCCATGGCGGTGCGGTGGTGAGACGCTGCACGGGGTCGCGTGGAACATGTGGCTTGGCGCGGCTCGTACGGGGAGGTGGCAGGCAGAGTGGTGGATCAGCTGACGCAGCACGATCCGCGGCGGATCGGGCCGTTCGAGGTGCTGGGACGGCTGGGTGCCGGCGGCATGGGGCTGGTCTATCTCGCGCGTTCGGCGTCCGGCCGGCGCGTGGCGATCAAGACCGTCCGGACGGAGCTGGCCGAGGACCAGCTGTTCCGGGTCCGCTTCACGCGTGAGGTGGAGGCGGCCCGTGCCGTCTCCGGCTTCTACACGGCCGCGGTCGTGGACGCCGACCCGCGCGCCGCCGTGCCGTGGCTGGCCACCGCGTACGTCCCCGCGCCCTCCCTCGAGGAGATAGTGAACGACTGCGGCCCCCTGCCGGCCCAGGCGGTGCGCTGGCTGGCGGCGGGCGTGGCCGAGGCGCTCCAGTCCATCCACGGCGCGGGGCTGGTGCACCGGGACCTCAAGCCGTCGAACGTCCTCGTCGTCGAGGACGGCCCCCGGGTGATCGACTTCGGTATCGCGTCCGGCGTGTCGAATACACGTTTGACGATGACCAATGTCGCCGTCGGCACTCCCGCCTACATGTCGCCCGAGCAGGCCAAGGACTCCCGCAGCGTCACCGGCGCCAGCGACGTCTTCTCCCTCGGCTCGATGCTGGTCTTCGCCGCCACCGGGCATCCGCCCTTCCACGGCGCCAACCCGGTCGAGACGGTCTTCATGCTGCTGCGCGAGGGCCCGGACCTGGGAGGCCTTCCGGACGAGCTGCGTCCGCTCATCGAGTCCTGTATGCAGATGGACGCGACGGCCCGCCCCAACCCGGCCGACCTCCAGTCCCAGCTGGCCCCCCACCTCTTCGGCTCCGGCTCCGACGACAGCGGTACGGCCTCCGCCTGGCTGCCCGAGCGGGCCGTGAGCCTGATCGAGTCCCGCCGCAACGGCCGCCCGGCCGCCAAGCCCGCCCCCGGCGCGGGCCGCAGCGG
>NZ_JAIGQA010000291.1:0-5663 GCF_019733245.1 Streptomyces sp. WAC04114 | reverse complement strand
GGTTGCTGGTACGACGAACCCCAGCCGCCCGGACCGGACCCGGAACCGCCGCCGCCGAGCGCCCCCTACGGCGACGGCGGTTCCGGGTCCGGTCCGGGCGGCTGGGGTTCGTCGTACCAGCAACCGGCGCCGAAGTCCGGCCGCGGGCGCGGTGGTCTGGTCGCCGCGGTCCTGGTGGCCGCGCTGGTGGCGGGCGGCATCGGCGGCGGTCTCGGCTACGTGCTGGCCAAGGGCAACGACGAGAGCACCGGCTCCACGACGGTCTCGGCCTCCGCGAACGGCGGTGACGTCAAGCGCGAACCGGGCACGACGGCGGGTGTCGCCGCCAAGGCGCTGCCGAGCACGGTCACGATCTCGGCCGAGAGCACCAGCGGCGAGGGCGGCACCGGCACGGGCTTCGTCTTCGACAAGCAGGGCCACATCGTCACCAACAACCACGTGGTGGCGGACGCGGTGGACGGCGGCAAGCTCACGGCGACCTTCCCGACCGGCAAGAAGTACGACGCCGAGGTGATCGGCAACGCCCAGGGCTACGACGTGGCGGTCATCAAGCTCAAGGACGCCCCCTCCGACCTGAAGCCGCTCACCCTCGGCGACTCGGACAAGGTGGCCGTCGGCGACTCGACCATCGCGATCGGCGCCCCGTTCGGCCTCTCCGACACGGTGACGACAGGCATCATCAGCGCCAAGAACCGCCCGGTGGCCTCCAGCGACGGCAGCGGCAGCCAGGCGTCGTACATGAGCGCCCTGCAGACCGACGCCTCGATCAACCCGGGCAACTCCGGCGGTCCGCTGCTGGACGCGCAGGGCAATGTCATCGGCATCAACTCCGCGATCCAGTCCACCGGCAACGGCGGCTTCGGCACCGGGCAGTCGGGCTCGATCGGCCTGGGCTTCGCCATCCCGATCAACCAGGCCAAGTACGTGGCTCAGGAGCTGATCAAGAACGGCAAGCCGGTGTACGCGAAGATCGGCGCGTCCGTCTCCCTGGACGACAGCTCCGAGGGCGCGCAGATCACCGACCAGGGCGCGGGCGGCGCGGCACCGGTCGAGCCGGGCGGCCCGGCCGCCAAGGCGGGCCTCAAGCCGGGCGACGTCATCACCAAGCTCGACGACCGGGTGATCGACTCCGGCCCCACGCTGATCGGCGAGATCTGGACCCACCAGCCCGGTGACAAGGTCACGATCACCTACGAGCGCGGTGGCAAGCAGCACACGGTCGACGTCACGCTCGGCTCCCGCGTCGGCGACAACTGACCCCCACCCGCCCGCACCGACCCGTTACCCTTGTCCCCGCGCCGCCGATCACGGCCGGCGCGGGGAGGCGTGCCCGAGCGGCCGAAGGGAACGGTCTTGAAAACCGTCGTGGCAGCGATGTCACCGTGGGTTCAAATCCCACCGCCTCCGCGCAGGTCATAGCTGTGGCAGTACGGAAAGGGGCGCCTCTCGCCGAGAGGCGCCCCTTTCCGCGTGGGGCAACGGCGGCGGGCTCTGCGCCGTCTTCAGGCGTGAACCCCCACGACGCCAGGAGTGCCATGACGAACACCAAGGCCCGGACCGCCGCGATGATCACCCCTGTCGGGCAGGAAGCCCAGGACGAGGCGAAGGTGCTGGCGCGGGAGGGGCGGGAGGGCAAGGCCGTCCGGCGGCTGCGCAAGGACTCGTGGCTCAAGCGGGGGCCGGCGCGAGAGGCCCTGGAGCTGCTGGTCGCCGGGCGGGAGCTGCCCACGAGCAGTGGTCAGGCGCTGGAGGCCCTGCGCTCGCTCGATGCCCCGCTGGTCGGGGAGCTGACCGCGCTGCTCGACAGCGGCAAGCAGATCGCCGCGGTCAAGCTGCTGCGCGAGCGGACCGGGATCGACCTGGCCGGCGGCTATCACCTCGTACTGGAACTGGGCGGCCGGCCGGGCGCGCACTGAGCACTACGAGCGGCCGGCCGGGCGCGCACTGAGCACTACGATCACCAGGGCGTGCCGGTCGCAGAAGGGTGGGTGAGCGTCGCCGTGAGTCGGCGCATCGTCGTCGTAACCGCCGTGCACGGCCCCCACGCCCGGTTCCTGCCGGAGGCCTACGCGTCGTTGTGCGCGCAGCGGCTTCCCGAGGACTGGGAGTGGCACTGGGTCGTGCAGGAGGACGGGGAGAGCGAGGACGTCGGGCCGTACGTGCCGAAGGACGCTCGCGTGACGTTCCGGCAGGGGCGGGCCGGGGGGCCCGGTGTCGCGAGGACCATGGCACTGGCCCACGGGGACGGGGCGTACGTGAAAGTCCTCGACGCAGACGACCAGTTGGCGCCGGGCGCGCTCGCGCGGGACCTCGCCGTGCTGGAAGGGGACCCGGACCTCGGGTGGGCCACGTCCCGGGTGCTCGACCTCCTGCCCGACGGGTCGACCGTCGGGTTCCCGGGCGATCCGGACCAGGGGCCGATAGAGCGCGGGGCGGTGCTCGCGCACTGGAAGGCGAACGGCTTCCTCGCCCAGGTGCATCCCGCCTCGCTGTTCGTGCGACGGGAGTTGCTGCTGGCCCTGGGCGGCTGGATGGCGCTGCCCGCCTCGGAGGACACGGGGCTCCTGCTGGCACTGAACGCGGTGAGCCGGGGCTGGTTCTCGGGGGAGGTGGGCCTGCTGTACCGCAAGTGGGACGGTCAGGTGACCGGCCAGGCGGCCCACACGGACCGGGCGGAGCGGGAAGTGCGGATGGCCGTCGTGGAGGCCAGGGCCAGGGCGCTGTCCCGGCTTCGGTGGGAGGCCTCGGCTGCTCTATGAGAGCAGCTCGGTCTGCGCCGGGGCCGTCGGTGCCAGGTCGTGGCGGGTGTAGTACTCCGTGCCGAGCAGCCGTTCCCGTTCGGTCGCCGGAAGGGCGGCGAGAAGGCCCGGCGCGGCTCCCCGCGCCACCTCCGTGCGGTGGGCCAGGATCGCCGCGACCTTACGGTCCAGCCAGGGGGTGACGTCGACGGTGGCGGTGACGCGCTCACCGGGGACCGTGCGCAGCGACTTTCCGACGGCGGCCAGGTGCCCACCCCAGGCCTCGACCGCCGCGTGGGGGTGCGTGGACAGATACAGGGTGCTCGGCTGCCAGGGCTCTCCGGCGTCCGGGTAGAGGCGTTCCAGGCCGGCGGCGTGGACCGCGAGCGCGGTGACGCGGTGGGTGTGCACATGGTCCTCGTGGCCGTTCAGGCCGCCGTAGGCGTCATGGGTGACGACGATCTCCGGGCGGAAGTCCCTGAGGTGTGCGACCAGTTCCCGCACCGCCTCGTCCAGCGGGGCGTCGCACCAGCGGGCTCTGCCCGGAGCCGAGTGCGGGACCCGGGAGTCGGCGTAGCCCAGCATGCGAGGGGCGCCCGCGCCCAGGATGTGGAGTGCCTCGGTCAGTTCCGCGGCGCGAGGGGTGTCCGCCGACCAGGTCGCCGTGACGACCGCCGTGCGCGCGCTCTCGGACGCGTGGCGGGCGAGGACGCCGCCCGCGTACAAGGACTCGTCGTCGGGATGGGCGAAGACCGCGAGCAGGCTCGGTGTCGGCATCCGTTCCCGCTACGGCTGGCCCGGCGCCGGTGCCGGCGGCGGTGTGTCGGTGATGCTGATCGCCTGGCTCGGGCACTTCTCGATCGCCTCCAGGACCGACGGGTCCTCGCCCGTCTCCTCGTGGCCCGGGCGGACGACGCCGAAGCCGTCGACGAAGTCGAAGACCGCCGGGGCCCGGTGGGCGCACTCGGCGGAGCCGTAGCAGAGGTCGCGGTCCACGAAGACCTTCATGCCCCTTTGTCCCCCTCCTGACGGCATCGGGACCAGGAACCCCAGGGCCGTCGGGAGTTGACTGCCCAGCCGGACGCGGGCTGAACCCGGTCGGTCACCGTGTGCCTCCGGCGGCCGCCAGCCAGTGGGCGACGCGCCGTACGGCGGCCTCGTCGAGTCGTTCGACCAGGGCCCGGACGGTCGTGTCGTCCTCGGGGGAGAGGTCGTAGAGGCCCGCCTTGGTCAGGCCGGCCAGGAGGACCTGGTGGCGGCGGCCGGTCATCCGTTCCGTGAGTTCGGCCGGTTCGGCGGGGGAGGGCTCGGGAATGGGCTGAGAAGTGGTGGTTCGGCGCTGCGGGGTGTCGAAGCGGTGCCATGCGCCGTCCCTCGGTCCCCACAGGGTGACCGTCACCTCGTCGCCCCGTGCGCGCAGGGTCTGGGTCATCTCGCCGAGGGCGTACTCCACGGGCGTGCGGTGGGGCGATTGCGCGGCCGTCCGCCAGGAGCCCGTGGACGGGCGGTAGAACATCGCGACCCAGCGCGGGGCACCCTGCGGTCGTGGGCTCTCGGGACGTGACTCCACTGCGCTCACCCCTGTACATCGCTGCGGAAGCGGTACGGCAGGGCGACCATAGCTGACGGGTCGTCAGTTTTCCAGGGTCGGTCGGGTGGGTCTGCCGGGTGGGAGTGCAGCGTCCGCCCGGGGTGCGGAGCGGGGTCCGTCGGGGGTGCGGGGCAGGGCCCGTCGGGGAGGCTCACCACGTCGTCCGGTACCGGTCCCTCCCCTCGTGGGGACCGGTACCGAACGGTGGAGCTGCCGTCGTCCGGCTCGGACGGAAGCTGTCCGGGTGGGTGCTGACTTGCGTCCGGATCCTGCCATTTCCGGCCACGGAGGAGGAGGTTCCGGCGCTTGGCGGACGGTATCGCCGCAGGTCAGCCATATAGAGTGAGTTTTCCGGTCCGGACGTCCAGGCGTGGAAGTAAGGAGCTGAGACCTTGAGTTCCGACTCGGGGGCACGCACCGCCTTCGCGGAACGCCTCGCACTGCTGTACAAGGAAGCCGGCAATCCTCCCCTCAAGCGGGTGTCCGAGGCGGTCGTCCGGCTCCAGCGCGTCGACGAACGCGGGCGGCCCGTGCGAGTGTCCGCCCAGCGCATCAGCGACTGGCGGCGGGCCCGGAACGTACCCGCACAGTTCCCCGCCCTGGCGGCGGTGCTGCACGTGCTGATCCCCGACGCGCGGCGCTCGCGGCCGACTCCGGTCTCCCCCGGTCTGTACGACCTCGGCCATTGGCAGCGGCTGTGGGAGCGCGCGGTGGCCGACCCGGTCGGCGAGCGTCCCGCGGCGGCCGCGTCGTCCGCCGCCGAGGAGCGGCCGCGGACCGCGGACGAGACCGCGTCCGCGCCCGGCGGGGTGTGCCCGTACCGCGGGCTGGCCTCCTACCGTCGGGAGGACGCCCGGTGGTTTTTCGGCCGGGAGCGGAGCACGGACGCGCTCGTCACTCAGCTCGGTGCCGTCGCGGGGGCCGGGGGGCTGGTCATGCTCGTGGGCGCGTCGGGGGCGGGGAAGTCCTCGCTGCTGAACGCCGGTCTGGTGCCCGCCCTGCGGGACGGCGCGCTGGGCGGTGACGACGGCGACGGCGCGGGCGACGGGAGCGGCGACGGGAGCGGGCGGGCGCGAGAGGTCGTGCAGCTCGTACCCGGCGGCGATCCGCTGGCGGAACTGAGCCGGTGCATCCCCGAGCTGGCGGCCGTCATCCGTACGGGGTTCTCGGCCTCGATCCCGACCGGGGGAGCCCCGGTGCGGCCGCCGGAAGCAGAGGAATCCGATGCCGCAGTCGCGGAGCGGCCCCGACCCGGATCCTCCGCCGCGTCCCTCGCAGAGCGCCTCCGCCCCGGATCCCACCTCCGCCACGGATCCTCTGACGCCGGGCGCCCC
>NZ_JAIGQA010000290.1:0-5704 GCF_019733245.1 Streptomyces sp. WAC04114 | reverse complement strand
CGAGGCGCACACTCGATCTCCGGCACCAACCCTACTTTCCAGTAACTTCTATCGGACTCGCTCTCTAAAACTGAGCAAGTCCCTGACTGGCGGGCAGGGGCTGCTCACCTCCAAGAGGGCCGCAACAGCAGGCCGCCGGCTTCTACGTCCTCGACGACCAGGACGCCAGCGGCCAGAAGCGCCTCCAGGTCTTCGACCGCAACTGGGTCGTGTGCAGCCAGGAGCCCGAGCCTGGCACGCACCCCACGGACACGCCGGTGACCCTGTTCGCGGTCAAGGACGGCGAGAGCTGCTGATCCGCCGAGAGGTCGCCCCGGGCTGCGCCCGGCGTTCCTGAGGACGGCCCGTCAGGTCTTAGCTCTGGCGGGCCGTTCGCATGCCCTGCGGCCGGATCCGGTCACGGAACGGTGACGTCAGCCTCACAATGCCTTCACGCAGGCGGATGATGCACGGCAGCACACCGAGCACCGTGGGGGACCTGTGAGTCAGCCGCCGTACTACCCGCCGCCAAGGAAGAGCCACACGAACGCGATCATCATCGGGTCGGCCGGGGCGCTGATCGTGGCGATCGTCGGCACGGGCATCTTCGTGGCACAGTCCCGCGACGATGACAGCGGCGAGAGCAGAGCGGACCCGGCGCCGACCGTGAGTGTCACGGTGGAGCCGTCGCCGTCGGTGAGCGTGTCCCCGGAGTGCCGGACGAGGATCAAGGCCGAGCTGCTGGACGACTCCAAGGAGATCGACGCCACGCCCGGCTACAACGCATGCGGCGACCTATCGGAGGACGAGTTGCAGGCGGCGATTGACGAGGTGACGGAAGAACTGTCGGCACAGATCACGCCTGAGCCGTAACTCCCTCGCACAGGGGACGCTTCACCATTACCGGGCGTGGCGGCGTGGCCGACGGCTACGCTCCCGCGCACCAGCAACATCCGCGCCTTGGGGGGACCATGCGCCGCACCACCATCCTGCTTACCGCCTGCCTGCTCGCCGGCCTCACCGCGTGCGGCGGCAGCGGCGACGACAAGCCGGCCGCAAAGCCGAGCCCGTCGAAGACCGTCAGCAAGGAAGACCAGTACCTGAAGGCCGCGCACGCCATTACGTTCAACGGGACACCGTCCGACGGCGCGCTGCTCATCTTCCCCAAGGAGTGGTGCAGGGCGCTGGATTCGGGGCGCAGCGACCTGTTCAGGCGTCACGTCGACAGCGGTGTCACGGCCGCGAGCGTGGACGCGTATCCGGTAGTCGCCTGGGCCGTTGAAGGACAGGACGGGGAGTTCTTCGTCCAGGTCGTCCATCATGGCGCGGACCATGAGCTCGCCCCAAGCAGAGTTCGCGGAGATCTCGACGATCTCCTGCCAGTCCTCGTCGCCGAGGACGGGCTCTGTCTCGTGAAGGGTGACCGTGACGTCGACGTCGCCGCTACTGACGCCGGTAAGCACCGCGATTTCACCGTCGGTGACCTCGAGGAGGCCGTTGTGGACAGCGGGCAGGTCCGCAGCAGCCGGTCCGTCCTCGTCACTGATGAGGAACTGGTGGTAAGCGGTCGGCACGAGACCGCTGCCGTACGCGACCTGACGGCTCATCTGCTGGCTTCCTTTCCGCTGCACAGCTGGGCACCTACTTGATCCACACCAGGAACCGGTCCTTTTCGACGATGCGGTTGAACAAGTAGACGTTCTTCAGGGCCGCTCCGCCCAGCCGGACCGGAACGCGGCGTGCCCTTCAAGTCTGGAGCGGTTGCCGGGCCAGCAGTGCGATGAGTACCCGTTCGCCTCGACCTGGCAGGGCGCAAAGTCCGGTGGCGGCGACTTCAGCCGGCGCATGATCAACGGTCAGCAGAACGAGGAGGGCGGCAAGGCACTCGGTCGGTTCTACCTGTACAACCGCATCATCGAGAAGGACAAGTTCCTGGTGTGGATCAAGTAGTCACATGCACGGCTCGGCGGAGGGCAGCGAAATGAGTGACGAGGTCGAACAGGGCAACGGACTCGTGCCCGTTCAGTACCACCAGTTCGAAATCGGTGACGAGGACGGCCCGGCCGCCACCGCGCTTGAGCGCGAGCACAACGGGCTGGTGCGCATCGCCGACGACGCCATCACGGTGATGACCGGCATCCACACCGGCGACGTCGACGTCACGGTCACCCTCCACGAGGCCCAGCCCGCGCCCAACAGCGGGGACTGGACGGAGATCGTCGAAATCTCGGCGCACTCGGCCTCCGGAGAACTCATGGTCCGCGGCATCATGGACGACCTGGACGAGGAACTTCCCGTCCTGTCGTTCAACGGTCCTGGCGACTACCGGCTGCGCATTCACGCCCGCGGCCGCGACACTGCCGTCGACCTGGCCCCCGACGAGGTCACCGAGTGGTACCTCATCCAAGCCTGGCCGGCACCCACCCAAGAGGTGACCGTGCTCCGCCAGAGCGACAACTACGGGGCCACCGTCCGCGGCCTCTGAAAGTGCACACCTCACTGCCCGCCCACCTCATGCAGTGGTGGGCGGGCAGACACGGTCGTCACCGAGGCTCAGCGGGATCGTGCCGTCGCCATCGGCCTCGAAAGCTCCGGCAGGCCGGCGGCTACCGCGGCGGCAAGGCCGCGTAACTGGCGCGTGAACCCGGCGGTAGCGAGCGCAGCTGGCAGCGCGGCATGGCCGACGTCCGCTCTCTGTACGGACAGGACCAGGGCCAGGCGCTGGCGGTGCCAGTTCCGCGTGCTGCGCGCTGACCTCCCACCCGAGCCGGGCCCTGCCGGTCCAGTTCCCCGCATAGCCGTACAGCGGTTGCGCCGCGCGCCCTGGCCGGACCTCCGGCCGGGCGCCACGGCCACCTCACACGGTCCGCAGGTCGTCCACCGAGCCGCGTCCGGCCAATTCGGCCGTGGCCACCGTGCCCTCTTTCGCCGCCAACTCCACCTCGCCACTCAGATCGCTTACTGCCGTGCCGCGGCCTGTTCGTCAAGGGCCGTCACGGTAGCGGCTTTGCCGTCCTGCAGTTGCTGAAGGCGCTTGAGCGTCGCAGCGAGCATGGCCTGGGTGCCCGAGGGATCACCCGCGGCGCCACCTTCGATCCGTACCTCGATACTGACCTTGCCCGAACGGACGTACCCGTAGACGGAGTCATCGCTGGCACCCGGGTTGATGACCAGTGTGTTTTCGTCACCGACCGGCCTTTTGGGTTTCTGCTGCTTGTTCGTCTCAGTGCCCTTCCACGCCATGTACTGGCGGCGGGCGTCATCCGCCGATTTGAAGAGGCAGATATGGATGAATGCCTCGTTCTCCGTGGAGCCGTTGTACTCGTATGAGGAATCACCGCCGCGAACCCAGCCCGCCGGTGCGGAGTCAGCTTCCTGGAATCCGTTGCAGTACTGCCCTTCCGTCACCGACTTGTCGCCGTGAAGAGACCAGCCGGGAAGGGTCTCGCCGTCACCGAGCAGGGCCTGGGTGATCTGGGCCTGGGTAAGTTCCGCCGTGATCGGCTTCGGGGTAGGAGCGGAGACCGCCTTGTCCCCATTTTGCGTCCCGGATCCTGACGCAGGATTGTCACTGCTGGAGGAGCAAGCGGTGAGCGCGGCAACACCGACAAGGCCAGTTATGAGGGTGACGCGTGCACGTAACATGCACACACCCTATCCACTGTTGATCAGCATCTGCCCTGATCAAACCCTGTGTCTGCTCACCGCCCTGGGCTCAAGCATCGTCTTGCCGGACGACGGTCCCGGCATGGACCTGCTGGCCCGGCAGATCCACTCCGCCCAAGCGCCTGCAGCACCCTTCTCGTGTCACCGGGGTGACGGTTCGTGACGTGTTGGTGACGGGTGCGTGGTAGTTGTACGGGTGCGGTCCGTAGCCGCTGTTCTGAGTTCTGCTCCGTGTGGAGGTCTTCTGTGCGCAGGTTCGCCCTGTCCGCCGTGGCTGTCGTCGCTGCGGTTGGCTTGTTGTCCGGGTGCGGTGGTTCGGATGATGCGGAGGGTGGTGAGTCGGCGGCGTCTTCGCCGGGGTCTGCTGCGCCAGCAGCGGAGAGGAAGGCTGATGGGGCGCTGACCGCGGGTTCCGCGTTCGAGCGGCTGGCTGCGGAAGTCGGGGCGGCGGAGCTGACCGGCACAGTCACGGCGGAGAACGATCCGAATAAGCTCCTCGGCAGGCCAGGCCAGTACACGTCGAAGGTTACGTTCAGGGACTCGCGGGTGGCTGCGACCGAGGTGGAGGGCGTGGATAAGGGTGACGTATCCCGGGGTGGCGCGGTCGAGGCGTTCGATTCGGCGGCGGACGCGAAGGCTCGCGCGGACTACATCGAGTCGGTAACGAAGGGGATGCCGGCGCTGACGGAGTACCGCTACTTGAGCGGGCCGGTGTTGGTGCGGGTGTCGCGTCATCTGACGCCGGACAAGGCGGCGGAGTATGAGGCGGCCGTGAAGAAGCTCGACTAACCAGACCACGGTGCGCGTTGCTTCCCCGCCGACGCGAGGGTGCTCCGGCTAAGCCCGTCGTACCCGCGTGGGCAGGCAGCAGGCCTCCTCGCGCACGCGGTGCTCCGCGAGTGCCCGGGGAAAGCCCGGCCACGTCGGCGTCATCCCCGCCAATGCGCAGGGAGCGCCGGGCCACCAGACTAGTGCTTGCGCCCATCCCATCGATCGTGGCCGGGATGGCCGTCTCCGCCGCAGGCCGAAAAGGCTTAGACCGTGTCCTACGTGGTGAGGCGGACGAGCCGCTTGTAGCAGCACAGGGTGGCGGCGAGTCCGAGAAAGGCCAGGTAGTTGCGGGGATCGCGCTCGTAGCGAGGACTCAGGCGGCGGTAGCCGGACAGCCAGGACATCGTCCGCTCGATGACCCAGCGGCGGCGCCCTAATCGTTCGCTGGACTCGATGCCCTTGCGGGCGATGCGCACGCCGATCCGCTTGCCGCGGAGCCATCTGCGCAGGTCGGCCCGGTCGTAGGCTTTGTCCGCATGCAGGCGCTGGGGCTTGAAGTACCGGCCGCGGTGGGGGTCGTGTCTCGTTTGGTGACCCTCCACCATCGGCTTCAGACCTTCGCTGTCGCGGGTGTTGCCGGCCGAGACGCCAACGAGGAGGGGCAGGCCGTTCGCGTCCGACAGGACGTGCATCTTGGAACCCGGCTTGCCCCGGTCCACGGGGCTCGGACCCGTGCGCTCGCCCCCTTTTTCGCCCTCACGTGGGCGGTGTCGAGGACGACGCGGGTGACGTCGATGAGACCGGCGTCATCGAGTCGATGCAGCACGGCCTCGTGCAGCCGGCCCCAGACACCGGCTCTCGACCAGATGAGGAACCGCCGATGGGCGGTCGACTTCGATATCGCGAAGCAGGGTGGCAACGCACGCCAGGCGCAGCCGGACACCAGGACGTAGATGATCGCGGCGAACAGCGTCTCATCAGGCGTGTCCTGTGTTCCGCCGCCCTGCGGCCGCACCTTCGACGGCGGGATCAGCGGCTTCGCGATCTCCCACAACCCGTCCGGAACAATCCAACTCCACGTACCCCGCCCCATGAACGAACCAACGACGCCTCACCACGTAGGACACAGTCTTAGACCGTGTCCTACATGGTCTGTTGGTAGTTGAGTGGAGTATGGGGAGTGGGCGGTGGGGTTGGATCATTCCGGATGGCCTGTGGGAGTTGGCGAGGCCGTTGCTGCCGTCGGCGCGGGTGCGTCCTCAGGGCGGCGGGGTCGCGAACATCGATG